>JAHIWG010000064.1 GCA_018816345.1 Spirochaetota bacterium
CGGCGGGATCGGTGACGCTCCGCGAAGGCGCGATAATCGCCAGGCGCCACATCCACTTCTCGCCCGAGGACGCAAGGCGCTTCGGGGTCGCGGACAGGGACGTCGTGGCCGTCTCGTTCCCAGGAACGAGGGGCGGCTCGCTCGGCGGGGTCGTCTGCCGGGTATCTAAGGACTACGCGCTCGACATGCATATTGATACCGACGAGGCCAACGCCCTCGGCGTGGGCCAGGGCGCTTCCGCGTCGATCCTCTATAAGGAGAGCTCCCATGGCTAAGCGGGCGGTACGCGTCCTGGCGGTCGCCGATCCGGCGGTCAGGGCCTATGTCGAGCCGGGGCTAGGCATACTCGACGCCTGGGCCGCGCGCGGCGAGGAGCCGGCAGCGTTCGATATCGTCCCCTGGGCCGAGTACTCGAGCCTCCTCGAGAGGGAGTGCTCGTCGCGGAGCCCCGAGTACGACGTCGTCATGATAGCCGGCCACCTCTGGCTCAGGGACTACGCCGAGCGAGGGGCCCTGGCTTCCCTAGGCGCGCGCATAGCGGCCCTCGGCCCGGAGTACGGCGACGAGGACGTCCTGCCGGAGATACGCAGGGAGACGAGCTGGGCCGGCGAGCGATGGCTGCTGCCCTCGTTCACCGACGGGCATCTTGTCTTCGCCGATTCGGAGGCTCTCTCGGCCCTCTTCCCCGGCTCCGTCCCCGAGCTGCTCTCCACGCAAGAGCTCGAGCGGGCGGCCCGTCGGCTGGCCGGCGCCGGGGGCTCCCCCCGGTTCGGCCTCAAGGCCCATCCGAGCGAGATATTCCTCGATTGGCTACCGTACGCCCTTGACGAGGGCGTGGAGCCCTTCGACGGGGACGGCCTCCCGACGTTCAACGTCCCCGAGGGCGTCGGGGCGCTAAGCCGTTACGTCGGCATGCGGGCTCTGTCCCTCGGGGGATGCGAGCTGGCCGGCAACGAGGAGATACTCGAGGCTCTTCGCTCCAGGAAGGCCCTGATGGCGGTCAGCTGGGGCGGTCAGGCCGGCAGGATAGCCCATGGGGACCGGGGCTTCGGCTACCTGGGGCTTACGAGGCCCTGGAACGTCACGTGGAGCTTCGGCCTCTTGGCCCGGTCTTCCGCGGCGGACGACGCCTTCCGATTCCTGGCCTACCTGACGGGCGCGCCGGTGGATAGGGCGGTCGGGCGCTACGCGGGAAGCCCTACCCGGGCCTCGTCCTACGCAGACGAGGAGTCGCGCGCCCTCTGTCCCTGGTACGGCGCTCAGGAGTCCCTCGTCGGGAGAGCGTACGCCCTCCCGTCCTTCCCGGGCGCGGGAGCGGCCTTGGGGATACTCTACGAGGAACTCGCGTCCGCCTTCGCCGGCCGGTCTAGCCCCGCCGACGCGCTCGGGCGGGCCGAGAAGCGCGTGCTAGAGGCGAGGAAGGCGCGATGAGCCGGAAGGTAGTCATAGTCGGAGGCGTGGCCGCCGGCATGAGCGCGGCGACCAAGATACGCAGGACCGATCCGTCGATCGAGGTCCGCGTCTACGAGGCGGGCGAGTTCAGCTCGTACGGAGCCTGCGGCCTGCCGTACTATGTTTCCGGGGTCATGCCCGATTGGCGGGCCATGGTCATTAGGACGCCGGAGCGGTACCGCGACGAGGGCATAGACATGAGGATGCGCCATCGCGTCGTCAAGGTATACCCCGAGGAGCGGCGCCTGCTCGTGAAACGCCTAGACTCGGGCGAGTCGTTCATGGATTCGTACGACGAGCTCGTCTGGGCCGCCGGCGCCGCGCCGATCCGGCCGGGCGTACCGGGCATGGACCTCCAGGGCGTCTTTACCCTCGGCGATATCCCCGACGGGCGGGCTATACGCGCGGCCGCCCTAGACCCCGCGGTCCGTTCCGTCGTCATAGTCGGGGGCGGCTTCATAGGCATGGAGCTCGCGGAGAGCTTCGTGGCTCTAGGGAAGAAGACGACCGTGCTGGAGAAGGCCCAGAGCATCCTTGGCGTGTTCGACCCCGAGTTCTCGGCGCTGGCGGCGGATGAGGCTCGGAGGCACGGCGTCGACGTGCGGCAGGGAGAGGGCCTCGTAGCCGTCGAGGGCGCGCGCCGCGTGGAATCGGTGCGTACGGACTCGAGCCTCGGCGCGCTCGAGGCCGACCTGGTCGTCGTCGCCGTAGGCGTCAGGCCTTCGACGGCGCCGCTCGAAGAGGCCGAGAGGCTGGCGAACGGGGCGCTCGTGGTAGACGAGCGCGGGCGCACGAGCCTGCCGGGCGTGTGGGCCGCGGGCGACGCGGCGACCGTGAGGCATATGATTACCGGACTCGATACGCACGTCCCGCTGGGTACGTACGCCAATAAGGCGGGCCGCGTGGTAGGGGAGAACGTGGCCGGCGGCGACGCCGTCATGCGGCCCGCGCTGGGCACCTCGGCCCTGAGGGTCCTGGGCCTGGAGATCGCCAAGACCGGGATCGGCCAGTCGGAAGCCGTTCGCTTCGGCATCGAGCACCGGGCCGTGACCGTCGAGGCGCCCAATAGGGCCACGTACTATCCCGATCACGATCCCCTGACCGTCAAGCTCGTATACGAGCCTGGATCGAGGCGCCTGCTTGGAGCCCAGATCGCGGGTAAGAAGGACGCGGCTCTCCGCATAGACGTGTTCGCTACCGCTATCAGCGCGGGGCTGGACTGCGGCCGCGTCGGCTTCCTCGACCTGTGCTACGCGCCCCCGTTCTCGGCAGTATGGGACGCTATCCACGTCGCTGCTAACGCGGCGAAGTAAATCGGGCAGGAATAAGCTCAAATTGATCTCGATGCTTATTTATGTATATTTATTTGACCGATCTTGACTGATCGTGCTACAATCCTATTGATTGTAGATGAAATTGTGCGAGGAGGATCATATGTCAATGGAAGCGCTCGGCATGATCGAGACGCGAGGCTTCATCGGCGCCGTAGAAGCCGCCGATGCGATGGTCAAGGCGGCCAACGTAAACCTCGTCGGGTGGAACAAAGTAGGCTCCGGCCTCGTATGCGTGCTCATCAGGGGGGACGTAGGCGCGGTCAAGGCCGCGACCGACGCCGGTTCGGCCGCGGCTATGCGCGTAGGCGAGCTGACTTCCGTCCACGTCATCCCCAGGCCCCACGACGAAGTGGAGGCTATCATAGCCGATTTCGGCAAGGCCTCGTCGAAGGCGTAAGGCGAAAGGTAACCCACATGCAGCAGAACGAAGCGCTAGGAATGATAGAGACCAGGGGACTAGTCCCCTGCATAGAGGCGTCCGACGCCATGGTGAAGGCCGCCAACGTCGTATCGGCGGGCATCGTGCAGATAGGCTCCGGCCTCGTGACCGCGGTCGTGCGCGGCGACGTGGCTGCGGTCAAGGCGGCCGTGGACGCCGGCAAGGAAGCGGCCCAGAGGGTGGGCGAGCTGGTAGGCGCCCATGTCATAGCGCGACCCCACGCTGAGCTCGAGGCCCTGTTCCCCGTCGCCGTCAAGGCCAGGAAATAGTACGAAGCGCGGGGCCGCCGCCCCGGAGGATGAACCGTGACGATCAGCAACGACGAGATAGCCTATATTGTCCAGGAAGTCGTTAGGCGCGTCGGCGCCGGAGGCTCTCCCGCGCCCGACCCCGGCGTCTGCGTACCCTGTTCGGTCGCCGCCGCAGCGGCCGATCGGGACGCGCCCTCGGCGGCGCGCGGGGCGTCGATGGCGGGCGGAGGGCCCGGAACGTTCCCGGACGTCGATTCGGCCGTCGCCGCCGCCGCCGCCGCCCAGCGGAGGCTCGTCGCCCTCGGGATAGAGAAGCGCAAGGAGCTCATCGAAGCGATGAGGCGGGCCGCCCTCGGAGCCGCCGCTGATATAGGGCGTATGGCGGTAGAGGAGACCGGGCTAGGCCGGGTACCCGACAAGATAGCCAAGGTCGAGCTGGCGGCGCGCAAGACGCCCGGCGTCGAGGACCTGGAGACGGGCGCCTATTCCGGCGACCGCGGGCTGACCCTCGTCGAGCTGGCGCCTTTCGGCGTCATAGGCTCCATCACGCCGTCGACCAATCCGGGCGAGACCGTCATCAATAACGGCATAGCCATGATAGCCGCTGGCAACGCCGTCGTCTTCAATTGCCACCCGTCCGCAAAGAAGGTCTCCCGCTATACCGTGGAGCTCCTCAATAGGGCGATCGCGGCGGCGGGCGGCCCGTCGGAGCTGCTCTGCGTCGTCGCCGAGCCTACCATGGAGTCGAGCAAGGCCCTCATGGCCCATCCCGGCATACGCCTCCTCGCCGTAACCGGGGGACCCGAGATCGTCAGGGTGGCCATGAACTCGGGCAAGAAAGTGATAGCCGCGGGCCCCGGCAACCCGCCGGTCGTCGTAGACGAGACAGCGGACATCGAGACCGCGGCCAGGAGCGTCGTGGACGGCGCCTCCTTCGACAACAACGTGCTGTGCATAGCCGAGAAGGAGGTCTTCTGCGTGTCGTCCGTGTTCGACAGGCTGATGGACGCCATGGAGAGGGCCGGCGCGTATAGGCTCAGCCTCGAGCAGGCCAAGGCCCTCGTCGCGCAGGTGCTCGTCCGCTCGCCTTCCGGGGAGTACGCCGCTAACAAGAAATTCGTCGGCAAGGACGTGCAGGTCCTCCTCCGCGCCATAGGGATAGAGGCGCCTCCCGCGGCTAGGCTGGCCTTCTTCGAGGCCCCGGCGGATTGTCCCCTCGTCGTTACAGAGCAGCTCATGCCGGTCATGCCGGTCGTCAGGTGCTCGGACGTCGACGAGGCCATACGACTCGGCGTCGCCGCCGAGGGCGGCTGCCACCACACCGCGATGATGCATTCCAAGAACGTGGACAACCTGACCAAGATGGGTCGCCTCGTCGATACCACCATATTCGTCAAGAACGGCCCGTCGTTCTCGGGCCTCGGCTTCGGCGGCGAGGGCTTCACCTCGTATACCATAGCCACCCCGACCGGCGAGGGCGTCACGTCGCCCGTCTCGTATACCCGCAAGCGGCGCTGCGTCCTCAACGACGCCTTCAGGATTGTGTAAGGAGGCCAGGGCATGATCGTGGGATTGGTAGTCGGGCAGGTGGTCTGCACCCAGAAGGACAAGAGCCTCGTCGGCAAGAAGATGCTCGTTGTACAGCCCCTGCGGATAGACGACATGAAGCCGTCGGGCCAGGCTATCGTGGCCCTGGACGCCATAGGCTCCGGCGCGGGCGAGGTAGTCATGGTCGTCGGCGGCTCTTCGGCCCGAATGGCCGACGACTACTCGAAGGTCTGCGTCGACCAGAGCATCGTCGCAATAATAGACACCATAGAGTTAGGCGGGTCCACCGTCTTCTCCAAGGGCTAGCCGCGTGGACGAAGCAACGCGATGCCGCGTCCTCGGCCTGGCCAGGTCGAACGGCGTCGTCGGCGCGGGCGGCGCGGGATTCCCCGCCTACGCCAAGCTGTCGGCTAGGGTCGATACCGTCATCGCGAACGGCGCCGAGTGCGAGCCGCTGCTCGGTTCCGACCAGGCCATGGTCGAGGCCCGCCTCCCGGAGCTGCTCGACGGTCTCAGGCTGGCGATGGAGCTAACCGGGGCCGCCAGGGGCATCGTCGCCGTCAAGGCTAAGCACGCGTCGCTCTGCGCTATGATCGAGTCCGCCCTGTCGTCTACGGAGGGCCGCGGGCTATCGCTGCTCCGCCTCGGAAACTACTACCCGGCGGGCGACGAGGTAATACTGGTCCACGCCGCGACAGGCCTCTCCGTCCCGGGCGGCGGGCTACCCAAGGACGTCGGCGTCGTCGTGCAGAACGTCACCACCCTGGTCAACCTCGCCGCCGCCTCCAGGGGGATCCCCGTGACGGCCCGGTACGTCACCGTGGCCGGGGCCGTGGCGCGGCCGGCCACGTTCCTCGCGCCCGTCGGCACGCCCTTCGCCGACCTTCTAGCCGCGGCCGGTGGCGCAACGACCCCGAGCCCGCGCATACTAGTCGGCGGGCCCATGATGGGCAGGCTCGGCGATCTCGCGTCCGGCTTCGTCACGAAGACCGTAGGCGGGCTCATAGTGCTTCCCGACGACCATAAGCTGGTGGCGGCCAAGTCCCGCGACCCCAAGCGCGATTTCGCCAAGGCCAGGGCCGTCTGCTGCCAGTGCAATTATTGTACCGAGCTCTGTCCCCGCTATCTCGTCGGCCACGAGCTGCGCCCGCACCGGCTGGTTCGTACCATGCCCGGAGCCGACCTGTCCGACGGCGGCCTCGATTCTGCGTTCCTGTGCTCCGAGTGCGGGCTCTGCGGGGCCTTCGCCTGCGTGCAGGAGATAATGCCCGTCGCGGTGAACGCCTACCTCAAGCGGGAGCTCAGGGCCGCGGGCCGGAAGCCGGTCTCCTGGGGACAGACGCGGCCGCGCTCCGGCATGGAGGATAGGCGAGTGCCTACCGAGCGGCTGATGGCCAGGATAGACGTGGCGCGCTTCGGGCCTCCTCCGGGCGCCGACGGGGAGGCTGGCGGTTTCCCGGTCTCCGAGGAGCCCCTGAGGCCCAGGGAGGTCTCGATAGCGCTGAGCCAGCATATCGGGGCGCCCTGCGCGCCTACCGTACGCGTCGGCGACGAGGTCGAGGCCGGGGCCGTGGTAGGAACCGCCCCCGAGGGGACGCTCGGAGCCGACGTGCACGCGTCTATCCGCGGCCGGGTAGTCCGGGTGGGCGACGGCATTACTATTAGGGCGGAGGCGTAGAGCGTATGAACCTATCCATAGGCATTATCGAGACGACGAGCATAGCCAGGGGCTACGCCGTCGCGGACGCCATGGTCAAGACGGCGTCAGTCGAGCTCGTAGAGGCGACGCCCATCTGCCCGGGCAAATTCATCGTGGTAGTCTCGGGCTCGGTGTCCAGCGTCTCGGCCTCCGTCGAGGCCGGAGCAGCGAGCGCCGGGGATAGCCTCATCGACCGGATGGAGCTGGCCTCTATCCACCCCGACGTACCCGCGGCCCTCCGGGGCAACTCGACGCCCCCGGCGATAGAGGCCCTCGGGATTCTCGAGACCTTCACGGCGTCGGCCGGCGTGCTCGCGGCCGACGCCGCCGTCAAGTCCGCTAACGTGTCCATAATAGAGCTCAGGCTGTCGCGGGGCATGGGCGGCAAGGCCTATTTCACGGTGACCGGCTCCGTCTCGTCCGTCTCCGCGGCCATCGACGCGGCCTCCGCGTCCGCTTCCGCCTCCGGGCAGCTCGTCTCCAAGGCGGTGATCCCGTCGCCGCACTCCGACCTCAAGGGTTTCGTCCTATGACGCGGCTAGGAACGGGGAGGCGCCATGTTCTACGGTAAGGTTGTGGGGACCGTCGTCGCTACCGAGAAGGATCCTCGGTTCGAAGGCTATAAGCTCCTCGTGGTTCAGAAGGTGGACCACAACGGCGCCGTATCGGGAGAGCCCTTCGTGGCCGTCGACTTCGTCCAGGCGGGCCGAGGCGATTTCGTCTGCCTGACTAAGAGCAAGGACGCCTCCTGGCCTAGCGCGAGGACGGTGCCGACGGACGCGGGCATAATGGGCATCATCGACGCGGTTACCCTGGCCGCCGGGAAGGGCGAGTAGGCCGTGTACCTCGCGCGCGTCATAGGCACCGTCGTCGCTAGCCACAAGGAGCCGAACCTCTCCGGCATCAAGCTACTCGTCGTGCAGGACCTCGCCGACGAGGGTACCCAGAAGAGCGTCATCGCCGCGGACGCCGTGGGCGCGGGAGTAGGGGACACGGTGCTCGTCCTGCAGGAGGGCGGCTCCGCCAGGGAGGCCCTCGGCAAGCCGGAGGCTCCTATCAACGACGCGGTCATAGGCATCGTGGACCAGTATAAGGGCTACGGCCCAGAAAGCCGGGCCTGACATGGCCGAGCTTAGCCGATCCGATATCGAGTCTATCGTAAGGGCGGTCATAGCCCGCGTCCGTCCCGGCTCCGGGCTCATAGCGATAGCCGGCGCCTTCGCGACCGACGAGGCGCTGAGGGCAGCGGCCCACGAGCTTCCCGGGCGCGGCGAGCCCGGTCTCGCGGTACTCGTGGATAGCCTCGGCCGGGATTTCGCCGCGGCCCCGCTGATAGTCTCTACGGCCGCGGAGGCCTTTTCCCGCTGCGAGGCGACGGGCGTCGCCATCGTCGGCCCGGGCCTCTTCGAGCTCGAGGCCCTGGCCGATCCCCGGCCTGGTTCGGAGCTCGCCGAGCTCCTGGTAGAGGCGCTCGGCAGGGGCTTGCCGGTTTGCCTAGCGGCCGGGGCGGCGCGCCTATCGGGCCTACGGGGACGGCTCGCGGAGCGCCGCGACTCGGCGTATGCCGCCCTCCGCGACCTCGGCGTCCGTATAGTCGGGGCGGAGCCGGCTGGGACGGCTGGGACGGCGCCCGCGGGCGCCGCGCCGATCCGAGCCCCCGAAGCGAAGCGCAAGCTCGTGGATTCGGCCTATATCGCGTCCGTCCCTAAGGGCGGGACCGTGCTCGTCGATAGCGGCACTATAGTGACGCCCTTGGCTCTCGACGAAGCGAGGGAGAAGGGCGTGGCGATAACGCGCGGCGCGCGCGCGTGATAGGAGTTAGTCCGTGATAGGAATGTCCAAGCTCGTCGGATTAGCGGAAGCCGCGGCGATGATCCCCGACGGCGCGGTCGTGGCCATGGGCGGCAACGTGATGCATCGGTCTCCCGCGGCCCTCGCGCGGGCCCTCGCCAGGCGCGGGGCTCGAGGCCTGCATTTCGTAAAGACCGCGGCGGCGTACGACGCCGACCTTCTGTGCGCCTGCGGGTGCCTCGCCTCGGTGTCCGCGGGATACGTCGGCTACGAGTCGGAATTCGGCCTGGCCCCGCATTACCGCAAGGCCGTGGAGTCCGGCTCGGTAGAGGCTCGCGAGCATGCCTGCTATACGATTATTACAGCCCTGAGGGCCGCCATACAGGGCGTCTCGTTCCTCCCCGTGAAGGGACTGGAAGGCAGCGACCTGCCCGCGGCGCGCGGTTGGAAGACCGTCTCCGACCCGTATACGGGCGCCGTATTCGTGGCCATTCCCGCGATTAGGCCCGATTGGGCCGTCATACACGTGCAGGAGGCGGACCGGCTAGGCAACGGCCGCATACTAGGCCCCAGGTACGAGGACGTCCTGCTCGCGAAGGCCTCCAGGAACGTGATACTTACCGCGGAGCGGGTCGTCGACCGGCTGGATTGCGCGATCGAGGCGGTGGATATATCCGGCTTCATGGTATCGGCCGTAGTCGCCGCGCCCGGCGGGGCCAGGCCTTGCTCCTGCGCGGGACGCTACGGGATAGACGTTCCCGGGACGCGCTCCCTGGTAGAGTCGCCCGTCGGCTCCGCCGCGGACGCCCACCTGTCCCTATACGCGCGTAACGACGGAGGAGCCCTATGAGCGCCTGGACAGCGTCCGATATCATGGCCTTGTGCCTCGCGCGGCTCCTGCGGACCGGCGAGACGGTGTTCCACGGCGTCGCCTCGCCCTTGCCGCTGGTAGCGATACTCGCCGCGAAGCGCCTCTCGCCGCCCGGGCCCGTCTACCTCAACATCACCGGCGGAGTCGACGCGTCGCCCAGGCGCCTGCCGAAGTCCACCGACGATCCTGAGCTCCTCGCCGGGAGCGCCAGCCTTTTCGGGCTCGCCGATATCTTCGACCTGGCCGCGAGGGGCGGCTTGGATACCGCCTTCATAGGCGCGGCCCAGATAGACGGCTCGTGCCGGCTCAACTCGTCGGTGATAGGGCCCTTCGACAGGCCCAAGGTCCGATTGCCCGGCGGGGCCGGCAGCGCCGTCCTAGTGCCGAACGCTAAGCGGACCCTCGTATGGCGGACCAAGCACGATCCCCGGAGCTTCCCCGCGCGAGTAGACTTCGTGACGTCCATGGGCGGGATAGACAGGGTCGTGACCCCGCTCTGCGTCTTCAGGAACGCCGGCGGGCGCCTGGTCCTGGAGTCTATCCATCCGGGCGTCGGCTTCGACGAGGTAGCGGCCGCTACGGGGTTCCCCCTCGCCGCGATTTCGGCTCCCGCGACCCCGGCGCCGAGCGCCGCGGAGATGGCCGCCCTGGCCGCCGTCGATCCGGGGCGTCTCAGGGATATCGAATTCGCGTAAGCCTTCCGGCCCTAGTAGTTCTCGTGGAGGCGTATCTTGGCGACCTTGCCGGTCTTGCGCAGGTCGGTGAATAGCGCGTCAAGGTCTACGGCGATCGGTACCTTGACGAGGGCGGATAGCCGGGTCTGCTTCTTCTGCACCGATAGCGACGCGTCGACGGTCTGCACGTGGATGCGGAAGCCCCTGAGCGTCGTGTGCACGGCCGCCCTATCGAGCGAGCTTCCCTCGTACCATATCTGAAGGAGCTTGAGCCGCTCGGTCGGGAACCACTTCTTCTCGAGGGGCTCGAGGACGCTCAGGACGACGAGCGAGACGGCGAGGACCACGAGGGCTATCTGCCACATGCCCGCGCCGATCGCCAGCCCCATGCCCGCGACGAACCAGATAGTGGCCGCGGTCGTCATTCCCTTGACGTTATTGCCTACCTTGATGAAGGCGCCGGCGCCGAGGAAGCCTATCCCCGAGACGACCTGCGCCGCTATCCGGCCTGGGTCGCCCTTGTCGCCGACGACCGTCTGCGGGAGCCAAATCGAGAGGAGCATCAGGAGCGTCGCGCCGAGGCCTATGATAATGTGCGTGCGCCATCCCGCCGTCTGCCGACGCATCTCGCGCTCCAGGCCGATGAGGCCGCAGGCGACGAGGCTTAGCAGGATCCTGGCCAGGGCCGTAGGAAAGGTGATGACCGGATTTCCAAGTAGCAGGTTTATAGTCTCCACTGTAATGCTCCTCGCGGGCATTTTACCACGTTCCCGTATCGTCGGTCGAGCTAAGGTTCCTCCACGGAGGCCCGCGAGGTCCGTCCCCGGAGGCTTTTGGCTCCGCGCCTGGTCGTCCGAGAGATCCGTCCCTGCGGCGTTCCCGCGGCGACGCCGCGGCGAGGAAACGGCGGAAAGAACGGCAAAAAAAAAACGGACCGTCCGGGGAGGCATCTCCGGGCGGTCCTCATATCTACAACGCGCCCGCAGGCGCGCGGGAATCAGGCTACGTAGCCTTCGAGAACCTCGGCGCGGCCGGGCACGGAGAGGCGCTTCAGGGCGGCCTTCTCTATCTGACGGATGCGCTCCTTGGTAAGGTGGAACCTGTCGCCTATCTCCTTGAGGCTCATCGCCTTGCGTCCGTTGAGCCCGAAGCGGTACTGCACGACCTCGCTCTCCTTCTCGGTAAGGGTGTCGAGCACGCCGTTGATGTCCGCCTTGAGCCCCTGCTCGATGACGTAGTCGTCGGGCGACTTATAATCGCCGTTCTCCACGAAGTCGCCGAGCACGCTAGAATCCCGTTCGTCGAAGACGGGAGTCTCCAGGGATACGAGGTCGCGGGAGACGTTGACGAGGTCGGCAACGTGCGCGGCGTCCATATCCAGCATCTTGGCTATCTCGGCTATCTCTCCGTCCTCGGAGAGGCCGGCGCTGACGTATTTCCTGGCCTTCTCGATCTGCACGAGCTCGTTGGCGCGGTTAAGGGGCAGGCGTATCATCCTGCTCTTCTCGCAGATGGCCTTGAGTATGGCCTGCCTGATCCACCAGACCGCGTAGCTAATGAAGTGGTATCCCTTGTCGACGTCGTAGCGCTCGATGGCGTTGATGAGCCCGATGTTGCCTTCGCTGATGAGGTCCGAAAGCGGGATGCCCTGGTTCTGGTATCGCTTGGCGACGTTGACGACGAAGCGAAGGTTGCTCTTCACGAGCATGTCCTTGGCCTTCTGGTCGCCGGTAGCCGCCTCGCGCGCGTACCTATCTTCTTCTTCCCGGGTTAATAGCGGGATCCTGTTTATTTCCTTGAGATATATGGAGAGGACATTGGATTCTAACGAAGAGTCGGAGTTAATTGATCGCTTTGCTTTCATGTAGTGCCTCCTGCTATGTATATAGCAGGAATCGTGCCAAAGTATCTTGCTTGAGATACAATGAGGGCAAGCGTGTGTGACGTGTTTCTAATTGTATATCTAATAAAGATATAAAGAGTATGTTTTTATTTTGATAAAGCGAATGATCTTGAAGTGCTAACAATATATAAAATTATCTATGTGTTCAAATGATACGGGCTGAACGTCGATACTAATAAAACGTTTCGTTTTAACACAGTGCAAAATCAGAAGGCCGAATTCGTATCGTTTCTACCCACGTTCCGATTCGTAGGGAAGCCGAGTCCGGCCGCAGCACCGCCTGTACGGGAGGCCCGAACCGCAGGAGCATCTATCCTCGGCGCTCCGAAGCCTTCCGCGATAGAAATCCACCGTCAGTATCGCCTCTGAGTCGTGGCAACGGCGTTCGCGCAAGGCGGGGAAATCGATGCCGGTTGTTCTGAACGCCTTGAGCTTCTCGTCGCACGAGGCGGACTTGAAGTCCCTCGCGGCGGCGAGCCTGACCCAGGTATCGGCGATGAGCGTCAGGACGGCGTCGATCTCGTTCTGCCCGGAGAATTTTCCGTCGGGTACGCCGTCGAGGTATCGCCGAATCTGGATGGAGCAGAAAGCCCTATAGTCGTCATGCTCCGAGCAGGAAGCCTTGGGCATTCCGTACCCGTTGGCCATCCGCTCGTACGCGTCGCGGGCCGGGCCCCTAGGCGCGAGCCGTTGGGCGCTGGCCAGGGCCTTGACGGCTAGTCCGTCTTTCCCGAGCCTGCGGAGGGCGACCGATAGCCAGTAGAGACGCCTGGATAGCTCCGACCGTTCCGAGGCGGGGCAGTCGTCCACGGCTATGCGGAGGAGGCGAAGCGCTCGTACGGGATCGTGGTCGGCGAGCGCGCGCTTGCCGCGTAGATACTCGCTACGCCGATCCTTGCCCGGTATCTCTCTCATACATGTAAAATACGGAATATCAACTCCGCGATCAAGCTAGCGCGTGCGCGAGAGTAGGAGCGCCATGCTCTTGGCTTCGAGGCGGTATCTTTCGCGGTGATCGACCCGAGGCTCCTCGCCGGGGCTGGAAAGGTCCTCGGGCGGGTCGAGCGAGGTATCAGCCGCGCGATACCAGGACCAGCCGGGCTGAGGGGCGCATACGGCGAATTCGACGGCGGCGCCGGTCGCGTTGAGCATGATGAAGAAGTCGTTATCGTCCCTGTCGGCGACTATATCCGCCCTGGAGCCGTCGAGCCGGGCCGAGAACGCTGAGTCCATCGTCGTCCAGTCGGGCTCTGACCCGTCGGCCGCGAACCAGGCGATATCGGGTAGCGCGTTATAGTTGGCGTCCTTGCCCGTAAAGAACTCCGGGCGCCTGAAGGCCGGGTGCGCGAGGCGAAGCGCTATGAGCCCCCGCGCGAAGCGGGCCAGGTCCTCGTGCTTGGCGGCGAGCGACCAGTCGAACCAGCTGATATCGTTATCCTGGCAATACGCGTTGTTATTGCCTTTCTGCGTGCGTCCGAACTCGTCGCCGCCCAGGAGCATGGGCGTGCCGATGGACAGTAGGAGGGTGGCGAGGTAGTTCTTCTGCTGCCTGGTCCTGAGCCGCTCTATCGCCGGATCCTTAGTCGGCCCCTCGTGGCCGTGGTTATAGCTGAAATTCGAGTCGTGGCCGTCATGGCCGCGCTCGCCGTTGCGCTCGTTGTGCTTGCCGTTATAGCTGACGAGGTCCCTCAGGGTGAAGCCGTCGTGGCTAGTCAGGTAATTGATGGAATGGAAGGGCTTCCGGCCGTCTCGCAGGTACAGGTCGCTCGAACCCGTCAGGCGCGTGGCCATCGCGGCGGCGGTTCCCTCGTCGCCGCGCCAGAAGCGCCTGACGTCGTCGCGGTAGCGGTCGTTCCACTCGGCCCAGCGGCCGCCCGGGAACCCGCCTACCTGGTAGGCGCCGCCCGCGTCCCAGGCCTCGGCTATGATCTTCGTCTGCCTGAGCAGGGGGTCCTCCGCGATCTGCTCTATGACCGGCGGGTTCTCGAGCAGGCGCCCCTTCTGGTCGCGCCCGAGTATCGACCCGAGGTCGAAGCGGAAGCCGTCAACGTGCATGTCGGAGACCCAGTAGTGGAGGCAGTCGACTATGAAGCTGCGGACTACGGGGTGGTTGCAGTTGAGGGTGTTCCCGCAGCCGGAATAGTTCTTGTAGCGCCGCGGGTCGGCGTCGAGCATGTACCAGATCGGGTTGTCGAGGCCGCGGAACGACAGCGTCGGGCCGAGCTCGTTGCCCTCGCCGGTATGGTTGAACACCACGTCCATGATGAGCTCGATGCCGGCCTTATGCAGCTCCTTGACCATGGTCTTGAATTCCGCGACCTGCTGGCCCGAGGCGCCGGAGGAGGCGTAGCGGCCCTTGGGCGCGAAGAAGGCGAGCGTGCTATAGCCCCAGTACTGGTAGAGGCGCTTGCCCGTGCGAGGGTCGCGCCTTGGATTCTCGTGGTGGTCGAATTCCTGCACCGGCAGGAGCTCGAGGCTGGTGATGCCGAGCCGCTTCAGGTAGGGGATGGCGTCGACGACCCCGAGGTACGTCCCCCGATGGGCCGACCCGGAGCTGGCGTGGGAACTGAGCCCGCGTACGTGGGCCTCGTAGATGATGCAATGCCTGAGAGGCAGGTTAAGCGGCTTGTCTCCCTCCCAGTCGAAGGCGTCGTCGTCCACGACGACGCACTTAGGCATGCCGGCGGCGTCGTCCTCCCTCGAGAACGACAGGTCTACCCTCGGATCGGCCCTTTCGTACGCGAGGGCCGAGTCCATCCTCCATTCGAAGGTTCCCGAGAGGGCCTTGGCGTAGGGGTCGACGAGTATCTTGTTGGGATTGAAGCGGTAGCCCCGCTCCGGCATGAACGGCCCGTCGACGCGCCACGCGTAGAGGGCGCCCGGGCCTATCCCGTCCACGTGTATATGCCAGACGTCTCCCGTGCGGTTCTGCTGGGGGTCTAGGCGACGGTCGAACACGGGCTCGCCGTCCTCCGCCCGGGCGTAGAGGCACAGCCTGACGCTGGTGGCATGACGGGAGAAGACGGCGAAATTCACGCCGCCGATGACCGGCGTGGCCCCGAACGGCCTGGGGTGGCCCGGCCGGGCGATGAGCTTGGGATCGAGCACTCTGACCTCCCGCTACGCGTCGCGCAGGAGATAGAGTATAGCCGCTACTCCGGGAAATAGCACGCGCGGCGAGCCTACATGGCCATGCCGCCGTCTATCTTGATGACCTCGCCGGTTACGTAGGAAGCCATGCCGGATGCTAGGAACAGCGCTACCGACGCGACCTCGGAGGCGGAGCCCGGCCTGGCCAGCGGGATTAGCGCGCGGAGCTTGGCCCTGGCCTCCTCGGGCAGGGCCTCGGTCATGGCCGTCTCTATGAACCCGGGCGCGATGGCGTTGACCCGTACGCCCCTGCTGGCGACTTCCTTGGCCAGGCTCTTCGTGAACCCTATGAGGCCGGCCTTGCTGGCCGAATAGTTGGTCTGTCCCCCGTTGCCGGTGATGCCTACTACGCTGGACACGTTGATGATGCTTCCCGACCGTCGCTTGATCATCGAGCGCGCGGCGGTCCTGGAGACGATGAAGGCGCTCGTCAGGTTGGTGTCCAGGACGGAGCGCCAATCGTCTGCGGACATCCTGAAGACGAGCCCGTCCCTGGTCACGCCCGCGTTGTTGACGACGACGTCCACGGCGCCGCGCGCTACCGACGCCTCTATCGCGGCCTCGAGGGCGGCCGCGTCGGAGACGTCGCAGGCCGTCCACCGGAGTTCCCGCCCGGCGGCGGCCGCCGCGCGCTCGCGCTCGTCGTGGCCCGAGGCCTTGGACCTCGAGTAGTACTCGACCGAGGCTCCCTCAGCCAGGAAGGCGTCGACGACGGCCAGGCCTATGCCCTTGGACCCGCCGGTCACGACGCAGTTCTGTCCCGCTAGCAGTAGCTTTTCCATGCGCGTTCTCCTTTACGGCTCGAGGGCCGCGATCTGCGCCGCGGTGCCGGCCGGCGAGACGCCGATTTCGGAGCCGGCCGATTTCCAGAGGCCCGCCAATACCGATCCCGGGCCGGCCTCGACTAAGCGATCGTACCCGTCGGCGAGTATAGCCTGTTCCTCGTCGATCCAGCGCACGGGGCTTATTATCTGCTCGGCCGCGAGGCTCCGCAGTTCCTCCCCGGAATCGACCCTGCCGCCGGTCACGTTAGAATAGAACGCTATCCTCGGGTCGGCGAAGGCGACGTCGCATAGCAGTTCCTTGAAGCCGTCGTACGCGTAGCGCATTATGGGCGAGTGGAAGGCGCCGGAGACCTTGAGCCGGATGGCCCGTTTCGCGCCGGCGGCCTTGACGGCCTCTTCCGCCGAGGCGAGGCCCGCCTCCGTCCCCGAGAGCACCGATTGCCCCGGGGCGTTGTAGTTGGCTATCCACGCGTCCTTTACTCCGGCCGCGGCGAGGGCGGCCTCTATGGCCTTGGGTTCCAGCCCGAGCACGGCGCTCATCGACGAGCCGCCCGAGCGGCGGCCGGCCTCGTCCATGAGCCTGCCCCGCTCCGCGACGAGCCGTATCATCTCCGCGAACGGGACGACCCCGGCCTCGCAGAGGGCGGCCCATTCCCCGAGGCTGAAGCCCGCGGCTCCGTCGGCGACTACTCCCCGATTGCGTAGGGCGGCCGCGGCGGCGGTATCGATCAGGGCGAGCGCCAGCTGGGCGTTCCGTGTCTGCTTTAGCTCGTCCTCGGTGCCCGAGAAGATGAGCGCGGCGAGATCGGTACTCGAGGCGTCGGAAGCCTCCTCGAAGAGGCGGCGGACCTCCGGCTCGGCGTCGTATAGGTCCTTGCCCATGCCTATGCTCTGGGCGCCTTGTCCCGGGAAAAGTATGCAAGTCTTCATGTCCTCGTGCTCCTACAGCGCCGCGAAGGCGGCGCTCGATAAAACAATCTGTGTAGGCGACTATGATTCGACAAAAGTAGTCAAAGTGTCAAGTGGATTAATCCCGCGCGATGACCCGGCGCCTGCCGCCCGCGCCTGAAGCCGTTCGGGACTCTTTTATTTTTATATGCCGGGAGAATATCGGCGTGATATGCTGGCCGCCGGGAGGCGCCATGGCGACCACGGGGGAGACGATCAGGGCCATACTGCTACGGGTGCCGCGCGGCAGGGCCACCAGCTACGGGACCGTCGCGGCCATGGCCGGCTTGCCGAACGGCGCCCGTACCGTCGCTAGGATACTGCATTCCTGCTCCGCGGCCGACGGCCTGCCGTGGTGGCGCGTGGTCAGGGCCGACGGCGGCATAGCCCTCGGGCGCGGCGCGGGCTTCGAGGAGCAACGCGCCGCGTTGGCCGAGGAGGGCGTCGAGGTCGGCGCCGACGGCCGGGTAGACCTGCGAACCTACGGCTGGCCGGGGAACTAGTCGCCGGTCTTGATGTAGCGCGTGCCGAACGGCTCGTAGCCGAACGCCGCCATCGACGAGCCGAAACCCGAGGGAACGAAGGGCATATCGACGACGAAGCGGGGGATTCCGTCCCTCTCAAGGCGCTCGCGGGCAGCCTCGGCGAGCCTGCGCCCGAGCCCCAGGCGCCGGTGCTCGGGGGCCACGTACAGGTACGCGAGCTTCCCGAACGAGCCGTCGGCCACGAAGACCTTGCGCGCGGCCGCTATCCCCGCCAGCGCGCCGCCCATCGCCTCGGCTATCGCCAGCACGAGCCCCTCCCTGCCGCCCTCGGAGATCTCGCGCTCGAGGCGGGTGTACTCGTACTCGACGAGCGACTCCGGGAAGGAGGAGAGGGCCTCGTCGAGGCCGCGCCTGAAGAGAGGCACGCACTCGGGCCAGGCCTCCCTGCCGGCGACGCGGAACGAGAAGTCTCCGGACAGCAGGTCGTCGGCCTCGTCGGGCTCGGGGCCGAGGCGCTCGAGGCCCCTCGCGACCCGGGCCTGGTCGTACCATTCGCCGACTCGCTTCGCCATGGCGGCGCGCTTGTAGTCGAACCATCGGCGCTCTAGGGCCTCGTAGGGCTCTAGGGCCTTCTTGAATGCCTTGAACACGCCCCGGCCGCGCTCGAGCGCGGCGTACAGGCCGTTCTTGGCTATCGGATCCCCGACTCCGGCGGCGAACGCCTCCATCAGGGCGTACCCGTCGCCGCTCGTCCACTCGGGCGGCGCTATCAGGTCGTCGCCCTCCTCCAGCGAGCCGAAGGCGCTATCCAGCGCGTCGTCGTTGAGGGCGACTACGGCGCCCGTCTCCGCCTCGACCATGTAGTCGAGTTCCTGGTTCTCCATCGCGAAGAGTATCTCGTCGCTGATAGAATCGTCGAGCGCGAACATCGAAGCCTCCTAAGGCGGACCCGCTATCGGCCGCGGCTTGCTACCGCGGTCCGCCGCGAGGTAGTATGCGACTAAGGTACCACGATGCGAGCAGATCTCCACATCCATTCGAGATACTCAGACGGCGGGCGCTGGCCCGCCGAGCTCGCTCGCCAGGCGTCCGAGGCGGGCCTCGAGGCCGCGTGCGTCACGGACCACGACACGCTCGGCGGCTACCCCGAGTTCGAGGCGGCCGCCCGAGCGCTCGGGCTCCGCACCTGGCCGGCCGTCGAGATAGACTGCGTCGACGCCGAGACGTCCTACAAGAGCGAGATATTAGCCTATTTCCCCGACGGGCGCTACGCCGGTACGGAGGCCTTCCTCGCCGCGTCCAGGGTCGAGCGCTCTAAGCGCCTAGCCGGGCTGTTCGAGCGGGCGGGCAGGCTCTTCGGGTTGGCCTCCCTCGATTTCGAGGCGGTCGCCGAGCGGAGGATGGCCGGGAGGCCGGGCGGAGCGCCCGAGCTCGCCTCGCTGCGCTTCTCGAAGACCGACTTGTTCATAGAGCTTCGCGATCGGGGCGCGATTCCGGCCTCGTCGAGCTACAGGGAGTTCAAGAAGGCGTATTTCGATACGGGCCTGTTCTCCGACGTGCGCTTCGAGAAGCCCGGCCTCGGCCTCGTCTCGGACATAGTAGCCCGCGACGGAGGCGTGCTCGTCGTCCCGCATATAGGCCACGAGTTCGGCGACTCCCTGGGGACTATGCGCGCCGAGGCCGAGCGTCTCGATAGGCTCCTCGAGCGATTCCGCGCGCTCGGCGCGGAGGGCGTAGAGCTGTACGATTACAGGACGCCCGAGGGCCGGGGGATTAACGAGCTGGTAGCCGAGCGGAGCGCCCGGCTCGGCTATTTCCATACCTACGGCTCCGATTGCCACGGCCCGGGCTCTAGCAAGCACGGCCTCGGATCGTTCTACGGCGACTTCAACGGGTTCCCGGGCCCGCGAGAGCGCGGAAAGGATTAAATATGGCTCATTGCACCGTTCCCGAGGCCGAGGCGATCCTCGACGAGGAATTCAAGGTCCACGAGAAGGGCTTCGTCCGCCTGGTAGACTATCTCGGCGGCGACGCGCGTATCGTCCAGGCCGCTCGCGTCTCCTACGGCGAGGGCACGAAGACCGTCCGGGAGGACGCGGGGCTGATCGACTACCTGCTACGCAACGAGCATACCTCGCCGTTCGAGCAGGTCGTGCTGACCTTCCATATCAAGATGCCCGTCTTCGTGGCGCGCCAGTGGATACGGCACCGTACTGCCCGGGTCAACGAGATCTCCGGCCGCTACTCGGTGATGAAGGACGAGTTCTGGCTGCCCGCGCCCGAGGCGCTCGCGAGGCAGAGCTCCGATAACAAGCAGGGCCGCGCATCCGAGCCCCTGCCCCCGGACGAGGCGGCGAAGGCCATCGCCGCCCTCGAGCGCGGGCAGAAAGCCGCCTACGCCGAGTACAAGGCCCTCGTCGACTCGGGGCTCGCCAGGGAGCTGGCCAGGGTCAACCTGCCCTTGTCCATGTACACGGAATGGTACTGGCAGATAGACCTGCACAACCTGTTCCGATTCCTGGCCCTCAGGATGGACGCGCACGCCCAGCGAGAGATACGGGACTACGCGTCGGTGCTGTTCGGGATCGCGAGGAAGGTCTGCCCGCTCGCGTGCGCCAGCTTCGAGCGGCACGCGCTAGGCGGCGTCAGGCTCTCCGCCGAGGAAGCGGCCGCCCTAAGGCGCCTGCTGGAGGGCCGCGAGGGCGGAGAAGGCGGAGAAGGCGGAGAAGGCGGCTCTGTCCCCGCGGGCCTGTCCGGCAGGGAACTCGAGCGGCTGATGCAGAAGCTCGCCAAGGCGCCCTCGGGGAAATAAACCCTACACTAGCGCACCGCCCCCCGTCCCGTCCCGTATCCTCACTACCTTTAGGAGGATACTGATGCCAGGAAACATCATCGAGGCGAGGGGGCTCGCGCGGACGTACCGCAAGGGCCCCCGGGCGCTAGCGGGGGTCGATTTAAGCGTCCCCGCGGCGTGCCGCTTCGCCCTGCTCGGCGCCAACGGCGCGGGCAAGTCGACGCTCGTGCGTATACTATGCACGCTGTCGCGAGCCGATTCCGGCGGCGCGTCGATCGCCGGACTGCCGTTATCGGGAGGCTCGAAGGCGATACGATCCCTGATAGGCGTGGCGCTACAGGATACTCAGCTCGATCCGGCGGGGCGAACCCGCGATCAGCTCGTCTTCCAGGGGAGGCTGTACGGCCTGGACAGGAAGCGGGCCCTCGGGCGGGCCGAGGAGCTCGTGGGCCGCTTCGGTCTCGAGCCGGTCGCCGACAGGAAGGCCCGCGAGCTGTCGGGCGGTAACAAGCGCCGCCTGCACGTGGCGCTCGCCCTCGTCCATAGGCCGCGCGTCCTATTCCTGGACGAGCCGACGGTAGGCATGGACCCCGAGAGCAGGGCCGCGTTCTGGGCGGAGATGCGCAGGCTCAACGCCGAGGAAGGCGTCTGCGTATTCTTCACGACCCAGTACCTGGAGGAGGCGGATAGGCACGGCGACGAGCTCGCGGTGTTGGACGCGGGCCTCGTGGCGTACCGGGGGACGGTGCCAGCCTTCGCGGCCGAGCATTCCGGCCCCGGCGGAGACCTCGAGGCCGGGTACCTCAATTTCGTCGAGTCGCGGCGCCTCGCGGCGGGCGCGACTAAGGAGGCCGTTCATGCGTAATCCGGGGCTACTGATAATAGGGCGGGCGCTCAAGCGGCTCGTCTCCAATCCCGCGCCGCTGCTGTCCGGACTGGGCATGAGCGCTTTCTTCCTCGTCGTCTACGACGCGGCGATAGGGGGCATCGGCTTCCTCCCGGAATTCGGCGGGGCGGGGTACATGGCTTTCCTCCTGCCGATGGGCGTAGTGTCGCTACTGTTCGCGTCCTCGTCCGGCTCCGCCCAGGCCTTGAGCGCCGATATAGCCTCCGGCTACTTCCAGCGGCTCGCGCTCGCGCCCGTTCCCAGGTCTGCGTTCGTGCTCGCCGCCATCCTGGCGGACGCGATAGGCGTCTTCGCCTCGTCGCTGGCCGTGCTCGGCCTGGGAGCCCTGCTCGGGGCGCCCCTGTCGGGAGGGCTTACGGGCGTGCTCGGGACGGCGGCCCTGGCGACGCTGTTCGGGGGCGGCGTCTCGGCGGCGTCGGCGGCTACGGTCATGAGGTCGGGCAAGGTCGAGCTGGCCGGGACGATCGGGTCTGCGGTGTTCATGCTGCTGTTCCTCGCGCCCACCTTCGTGCCCCGGGAGCTGATGGGGGCGCGCTGGCTCCAGGTCGTCTCGGCCTGGAACCCGCTCAGCTACCTGATGGAGGCGATGCGTTTCCTCGTCTCGGGCCTCGGCGAGGCGGCCTCCGTCCCCGCGGCGTTCGCGATAGCCGGAGCGGCGGGCCTGGGAGGTACCGCGCTCGCGGCCGTGTCGGTGAGGAAGGTTCTGAACTAGAGGCCTAAGATAGGCCGGAGGTAGGGCCCGGTTACGCTTCGCGCATCCAGGGCCAGCTCCTCCGGCCGACCGAACGCGATCAGCTCGCCCCCCGCGGCGCCGCCCCCGGGCCCCAGCTCAATCAGGTAGTCGCAGGCGGCGAGCGCGTCGACGTCGTGCTCTATCATCACGACCGTATTGCCCCCGTCCACGAGCCTATCGAGTATCCCCAATAGGCGCGTCACGTCCGCCGGGTGGAGCCCGCTCGTCGGCTCGTCCAGCGCGTATACCTTGCCTTCCTCGCCTAGCTCTGCCGCCAGCTTGAGCCGTTGCGCCTCGCCGCCGGATAGGCTGGAGAGGCTCTGTCCTAAGGGCAGGTAGCCGAGGCCGACCTCCTCGAGGAGGGCCAGCTTCGCGCGTATATCCTTTCCGCAGAAGGCGGAAGCGGCCTCGCCCGCGGTCATGGCGAGGACGTCCGCTATGCTCGCTCCACGGAGGCGCGGCTCGAGCGCTTCCGGGCGATAGCGAAGGCCGCCGCACTCGTCGCACGTCGAGCGAGCGTCGTCCAGGAAATTCATGTCTATCGCTATGAAGCCGGCCCCGCCGCATTTGGGACAGGCGCCCTTGGAGTTGAAGCTGAAGAGCGAGGCGTCCGCGCCCGTCGCCTTCGCGAACTCCTTGCGCATGGAATCGAACGCGCCGATATAGCTGGCCGGCGTACCGCGCGACGTCCTTCCGATAGGCGCCTGAGTCACTACGACTGTTCCCGGGTGAGCGGGAACGAACGTACCGTGGATCAGGCTGGACTTGCCCGACCCGGCTGGTCCGCAGATCCCGACGAGCGCCCCGCATGGTATATCGACCGATACTCCCTTGAGGTTGTTGGAGGTAGCGAGGGCGACGTGGAAGGATGACGAGCCGGTCCTGCGGACGCGGCGAGTCGCGCCTTCGGCCGCGGCCGTCCTTCGGGCCGCCAGGGCCTCGGCCGTAGGCCCGCCGGATGCGGTTAGCCCGTCCGCGGGGCCAGCGTACACGAGCTTCCCGCCGTCCCTCCCGCCCCGCGGGCCGATCTCCACGACCCAGTCGGCCTCGGCAATCAGGGCCAGGTCGTGCTCTACGACCAGCACCGTATTACCGGCGTCGCGCAGGCGTCGCAGCGTCGCCATGACCCGGGCCGAGTCGGCGGGATGCAGGCCGGCGCTCGGCTCGTCCAGGGCGTACACGAGTCCGGACAGGTCGCAATCGAGGCGTCGGGCCAGCTTGACCCTTTGAGACTCGCCTCCCGATAGCGTCGAGACGGCGCGTTCGAGCGATAGGTACCCGGCTCCCATCCCTTGGAGGTTGGCGACGATCCGGCGCATCTTGACGATCAGGCTCGCGGCTTCCGGGAAGGCGAGACCGTCGAGGAAGGCGTCGAACCCGTCAAGCTCCAGGGAACAGGCTTCCGCTATGGTCCTGCCCCCGACGCGCGACGACAAGGCCCGATCGTTCAGCCGAGTTCCCTTGCAGACCGGGCAGGTCCCGTACTCCAGGAAATCGTCGTACGCATCCTTCTCTCCGTCGTCCTTCTCGTCCTCCGCCCTATCGGCGTAGTACTTCTCCAGGCGACGAATGACCCCGACGAAGGTCTTGCTCATGGTACCCGCCCCGTGGGCCTTCTCGACGGGGATCCGCTCGGCGTACAGGAAACGTTCCAGGTCGCTCGGTTCCCAATCACCGAGAGGGGCGTCCGCGTCGAAGAGGCTCATAGCGAGGAATTCCCTCCAGAAGAACCCGCCTACCTTATAATCCGGATGCAGGAGGGCGCCGTCGCGGATAGAGCGCCGCGGATCGTAGAATCTCTCCGGGACGACGCGGACGCGCTTCCCGAGCCCCGAGCACTCGGGGCACATGCCGGCGGGATTATTGAAGGAGAAGTAGAACGACGGGCCGACGAAGGGCTCCCCGAAGCGCGAGTACAGCATCCGGAGGTAGTCGTTTATCTCCGTCGCGGTGCCTACCGTGCTCCGGAGCGTCCGGCCCATGGGCTTCTGATCGACGACTATCGTTACGCCTAGGTTGCGGATCCCGTCTACGGGCGGGCGGGATATCTTCGGGAGCCTGCGCCTCGCGAAGGTCGAGAACGTCTCGACGAGCTGACGCTGGGCTTCCGCGTGGATAGTGTCGAACACGAGGGAGCTTTTCCCCGAACCGCTCGGCCCGGTGAAGACGACGAGCCTATCCTTGGGAATGTCGACCGATAGGTCCTTGAGGTTGTGCGTGCGCGCTCCGCGCACTTCTATCGCTTGATGGTTCATGAGGCCATCGTACGACCTCGGTGCGCTACTGGAGGGTCGCTATCCTATCCTCGAGCATGGCCTCGAGGCGGGCGGCCCGCGCCTTCTGCTCGGCGAGGGCGTCGAGCCAGCGGTCGAAGGCGGTCAGCGCCTCCTCGCCTGGGCGCGGCGTGTTGAGCACGTCCTTGAGCCCCGTCGTCCTCCCGCGGTCCAGCTCCGCCGCCAGGCGAAGCACCGCCATCACGCTGTAGCCGGCGAGCAGCAGGGTGCGGACGACTCGGAGGCGGCCTACCTGGTCCGGGCCGTAGACGCGATATCCCGTACGAGGGTCCTTGGGCACTACGACGAGGCGGTTGCGTTCCCAGTTCCGGAGCTGCCCGAG
>JAHIWG010000065.1 GCA_018816345.1 Spirochaetota bacterium
CGTAGGGCTTCATCGTCAGCACCGAGAAGACGCGGACGTCCCTGACCCTAGGCGCCAGCGTATGGAGCCGGCTCATCGTCGCCTGCGGCTCGCTGGCGCATTGGGCCACGACGACGTCGAAGCCGGATTCGATGCATTGTATGGCCTCGTCTATAGGGCGAAGCCTGGACTGGTATTCGTCATCCCACTTGGACATGTATCCCCTCCTTAGTAAAGACTAACGAAGAGGAAAAGAGCAAAAGAGCAAGGAAAGAGAATAATTGAATATTCTCATCTTTCTTTTCTCGTATCCTCTTATCCTCTTCGTTTTTCCCGCTCGCATAGCCGATTTTTAATAGATGAACAGATTGGCGCCGACCGCGAAGCCGGCGCCGCTTGCGCAGAACGCCACGGGGTCGCCGCGCGCTACGAGGCCGTCCTTCACCGCGTGGTGGAAGGCCATCGGCACGCAGCCGGAGCCCGTATAGCCGTAGCGGTCCATGACCGTCGGCGCCAGGTCCCGCGGGCGCTCGAGCGCGTCCATGACGCTCTCTATGACGCTCTTGTTTATCTGCGTGAGGACGAAGCGCGAGACGCGCTCGAGGGGAATCCCGCCCTTATCGCAGAGCGCCCTAATGACTGGAGGCCATAGCTTGACGTTGCGGTCGCCCGGCAGGCGCTGGAGCAGCTCCAGGCCGTAGGTACCGGCGTCCAGGAGCTCCCTCGTGACGGGCTTGCGCGCGCCGCCCGCGTAGACGCCCACGTAGTCCCACTGGGTGCCGTCGGATATGAGCTTGCCCGTCACGTAGCCGGACGGGTCGGCGTCGTCGACGCGGGCCAGGACGACCGCTCCGGCGCCGTCGGCGAAAATCGACCAGCCGAAGGCGTCGCCGGGGCGGACGTGGGCGGGCATGTTGTAGACTCCCACTACTACGGCGAAGCGTAGCGACCGGTCGCCCGCCATCATCATCGCCGTCGCGTCGAGGGCCGTGACGAAGCTGGCGCAGGACGCCCCCACGTCGAAGGCTCCCGTATCGCGCTGGCCGCCCTGGAGCCTTCCTTGCACGAGTATGGCCGTGGCGGGGCTCACGTACTCGGGCGTATCGGTGCCCACGACGACGAGGTCGACGTCCATCGGGCCTATGCCAGCGTCGGCGATGGCGGCCCGCGCCGCCTTCTCGGCGAAATCGGCCGCGCTCTCGTCTATCCCCCTGAGGCGCGCGATATGCCGGGCCTTGATCCCTACTTTCTCCTCGAGCCGCTCGGAGTCGAACTCCACGCCGGCGAGCCGCTTGAGCTCCTCGTTGCCTATGGGCTCCCCGGGCGCGTATAGACCCGTCCCGACTATCTTTGCCTTGGCCATGCGTTCCTCCCGGCGGGTCGGCTAGCGCCGCCCGCTCAATCCGTGCTGCAGGTAATCCCCTACGCCCTCGACTATCGACCTGGCGTTATGCGGCGACTCGTCGAAGGCGACTTCCATGCCGTAGTAATGCGAAATTCCCATTAGGAATTCGATGGCGCTGTCGACGTACGCGGGATCCGCCGCCGCGGCAGGGTCGAAGCCCGCCGCGCCTTTCTTCAGGTAGCCCCGCCTGAAGGCCGCGTAGTATTCCTTGACGGTCTGGAGGGAGACGAACTCGCCCTCCCTGGCGATGTTGTAGCAATACGGGTCGAGCGAAAGGTAGACGCCGAAGAGGAAGATGCCCTGCATCTCCTCCTCGAGCCTGTTGAGGCCCAACGTCATGTTCGCCGATATGAAGCGCCGTATGTCATGGCCTACCGAGGCGATCTGCTCCCGGAAGAAACCTTCCTTCCCGTCGAAGTACTTATAGAAGGCCCCGACCGACAGGTTGGCCGCGTCGGTTATCTCGTGGATATTCACGGCGTGGTACCCGCGCTCGCCGAAGAGCCGCTTGCCCGCCTTCATGAGCCGCTCGCGGCTCGATTCGCCGAGGCTGATCGACGGCGGGGTGATGGTAATGTTGAATACCTTGTCCCCGTCCCAGCTCAGGCCGGGGAAGGCGCCGCGCTCCACGATATCGACCAGGTAAGGAACCGACACCGTCGCGCCCTGGAGGGCCGCCCTGACCGCGGCGAAGCGGAGGCCGCCGATGGCCACGAGGTATTCGGGTACGCCGGCAGTCCTTCCCAGGACCTTGGAAAGGACCCTGCGGTACATGTCGGTCAGCCTTCGCTCGTATTCGAAGTAGCGGTACTGGCCTTCCCT
The DNA here is from genome assembly GCA_018816345.1 of Spirochaetota bacterium. GTDB lineage: Bacteria > Spirochaetota > Spirochaetia > Treponematales > UBA12059 > SZUA-370. Next base: position 2,207 of record JAHIWG010000065.1, read on the forward strand.
GAAGACCGTGACGAGGTCGGGATGCTCCGCCGAGAATCGGACGATTATCTCCGACATGCTCTCGAGCCGCTCGCGGGGCGAGTCTCCCTCGGTGCGCTCCAGCGCCTCGGATATCCTGTCTATCACGTCCTCGAGGATGTGGAAGACGAGCGCTTCCTTATTCGGGAAGTAGCGATAGAAGACGCCGTTGGAGAGGCCCGCCTCTCGGCATATCTCCGCTACCGAGACCGACGAATACCACCGCGACGAGAAGAGCGAGATAGCCGTATCGAGTATTTTCGCCTGCGTGCCGGATTCTCTTTCGGCCATGGTTAGCTCCAAAAAAAGTATAAGTAATGAGAGCCGATTCAGGCATCTTGTGAGGAGTATACGTCCTGAAAGTAAATTTGACAATAAATATTGCTAAAATGCGCCAGACCTTGCAGGCATAGTGCAAAAACTTTCATGAATTTACTTGACGATTTTGAAAAATCGATGAATTTATGAATGAGAGACGATTCACTGCACTCTTGAGGAGATGATATGCACGTCGGAGTTACGGGCCTGGGGATATACCTGCCCGATACCTATATGAGCGCCGCAGAGCTATCCGTATCGACCGGGGTTCCCGAGGACGTCATAGCCAAGAAATTCGGGGTACGGCGCAAGCCGGTAGCCGGCCCGGAGGATACGACCGCCGTCATGGGCGTGAAGGCGGCCAAGGCCGCCCTGTCAGACGCCGGCATCGCGGGCGAGGACGTCGACCTGGTGATATGGTGCGGAGCCCAGCATAAGGATTACCCCTGCTGGCTCGCGGGCCTCTACGTCTGTAACGAGATCGGCGCCGCCGACGCGTGGAGCTTCGACATGGAGGCGATGTGCGGCTCTATGATGGCCGCGATAGACATAGCCAAGAGCATGATGCTGACCAGGACCGACCTGGAGACGGTGCTCCTGGTCTCGGGCTACAGGAATAACGATCTTATCGACCTCGCGGAACCGTCGACGCGCTTCATGATGGACATAGGCTCCGGCGGCGCGGCCTGCGTCCTCAAGAAGAACGCAGATAGGAACGTCGTGCTCGGCTCGGCCTTCAAGGGGGACGGATCCCTGAGCCTGGACTGCGTAATCCCGGCCCTGGGTTCCAAATCGTGGCCCCCCGCGCCGGGCGACGTCGGCAGGGCGCGCTTCATGGTCGCCGACGAGCCTGCCTTCAAGGCCAAGCTCGGCGAGAAAACCCTTCCTAATTTCTACCGGGTCATAGATAAGGCGCTCGGCCTGTCCGGCTCCCTCTCCAGGAAGGATATCGGCTACTTGGCGGTGCTTCACTTCAAGAAGAGCGCGCACGACTCCATCCTGGCCGAGCTGGGGCTTGACGATTCCAGGACCACGTACCTGGACGAGTACGGCCACATCGGGCAGAACGACCAGCTGCTCTCCATCAAGCTAGGCCTCGAGGCCGGCAAGATAAAGGACGGGGACGCCGTCGTCCTCGTGGGCGCCGGCCTCGGCTTCGTGTGGGCGGCGAGCGTCATCCGCTGGGGACCCGCGGCCTAGGGCCGGTTCCCGTAAGGCAGGTTCCAGGGGGAGGGGCGGCGCGAGCCTCCCGGGCCCCGAGCGTATATAGAGCCGGGCGCTTTAGCGCCCGTCATGTTCTAAGGAGGACAGTAATGAAGAAAGCGTTAACGATTCTTTTAATCGCCGCGCTCGCCGTCCCCGCCTTCGCCCAGTCGGGCGAGACGATCAAGATCGGCGGCACCTGGCCGCTCGGCGACATCACGGGCAAGCAGGGCAGCATGGCCGCCCAGCAGGCCGTGGAGGAGATCAACGCGGCCGGC
>JAHIWG010000066.1 GCA_018816345.1 Spirochaetota bacterium
GAGTCCGAGGTGCCGGTCGGCGCCGTCCGCCTGCCGCCTCACGCGGCCGCGGCCTCCGACCCCCGGGCCTTCGCGGAATCGTTCGCCGCTCAATACCGCAATACCGACCCCGGGAGCGCTCTCGCGCTGTGCGAGGAAGCGGCCGGGCAATTCGTCGTCCAGGAACCGCCGCAGCCGCCCCTGTCCCGAGAGGAGCTCGACCGCCTCTACGGCCTGCGCTTCGAACGGGCCTGGCATCCGGTATACGATAAGCATAAAGGCGTGCCCGCCCTGGCGGAGGTCAAATTCAGCATAGCGTCCAGCCGCGGCTGCTACGGCGCCTGCGCGTTCTGCGCCCTCGCGTTCCATCAGGGCCGCATCGTCTCAAGCAGGTCGCGGGAGTCGATAGTCGAGGAGACTCGGGAGCTGACCCGGCTTAATGGCTTCAAGGGCTATATACACGACGTCGGCGGCCCTACCGCCAACTTCCGGGGCCCCGCCTGCAGGAAGCAGGCGGGAGGCTCCGCCTGCGTCGACCGCCGCTGCCTCGCCCCGGAGCCCTGCCCGTCGCTCGAGGTCGACCACCGCGACTTCTTAGGCGTGCTCAGGGCGGTCCGGGCCGTGCCCGGCGTCAAGAAGGCCTTCGTGCGCTCGGGGATCCGCTTCGACTATCTCATGGCCGACCGCGACCCGACCTTCTTGCGCGAGCTGGCCGCCCATCACGTGTCCGGCCAGCTCAAGGTAGCCCCGGAGCACGTGTCCGACCGTGTGCTCAAGCTTATGGGCAAGCCGCCCAAGCGCGCCTACGAGGCCTTCGCGAGGGCCTGGTCGGAGACCAACGCTGAGCTCGGCCTCAAGCAGTACCTCGTCCCGTACTTCATAGCCTCGCACCCGGGCTCCGAGCTCTCCGACGCCGTGGAGCTGGCCGAGTACCTGCGCGACTCGGGCTTCGTGCCCGACCAGGTACAGGACTTCTACCCGACGCCGGGCACCCTCGCTACGGCGATGTACCGCTCGGGCCTCGATCCCCTGACCATGGAACCGGTTTACGTGGCCCGCGGCGCCAAGGAGCGCTCGTACCAGCGGGCCCTCTTGCAGTACTCCAAGCCGGAGAACCGGACGCTGGTGCTGGAGGCGCTCAGGCTGGCTGGCCGCGCCGACCTCATCGGCCGCGGCCCCGGGTGCCTAGTGTCGTAGGAGCGCGAGGCGATCGGTAACGTTGGTCCCGCAGGATCCTTTGCGATATATTGATACGGACGATCGGGGCGCGAGGCGCCGCGGTCGGCCAGAAGGAGCTCCGATGAACCGCATCCGTAGAGGCCTCGCCGCCTCGGTCCTGATACTAGCCCTATCGTCGCTATCATGCGTAGGCTCCCCGCCGCCGGCGTCCCTGGACAACGCGACCGCCCTGCCCGGCGGCTCGGCGTACTCTTCCGCGGATCCGTTGCCCCTGGCGCCCGAGCTGACGAAGAAGACCCTGCCTAACGGGCTGACCTATTACGTCAGGCGTAACGGCAACCCCGGCGGGCGGGCCGTGATGTTCCTCATCGTCAATTCCGGCTCTACCAACGAGCGCGACGATCAGGCCGGTTACGCCCACTTCGTCGAGCACATGGCCTTCAACGGGACCGCGAGCTTCCCGGAGAACGAGCTGGTTACCTACCTCCGGTCGATAGGCATGGACTTCGGGGCCGAGATAAACGCCCACACGACGCGCGAGGAGACCCTCTATACGCTGCAGATGCCCTTGAACGACCCCGCGTTCTTCGATACCGGGCTCAAGGTTCTCAAGGAGTGGGCTACCGCCGTCACCTTCGATCCCGTCGAGGTAGAGAAGGAGAAGGGCGTCGTCGTCGAGGAGCTCAGGCTGGGTCTGGGGCCGGACGAGACCGCCCGCGTGCGCGAGATACGGGGCCTCCTGTCGGGCTCGGCCCACGCCGACAGGGAGCCGATAGGCACCGAGGCCTCGATACGCTCCGCCTCGGCCGCGAGCCTCAAGGCCTTCTACGAGGAGCATTACAGGCCGGATCGCATGGCCGTCATAGTGGTGGGCGATATCGACCCCAAGACCGTCTCGGCTAAGATAGAGCGCGAGTTCTCCTTCCCGTCGCGCGACGGCGCCGTGCTGCCGCGGCCCGCCTTCGCCGTCAGCCCGACTACCGATATGGGTTTCGCGTCCACGTTCGGCAAGGACGTGGAGCGCTCCATCGTCAGCTACAGGAAGATAGTGCCCTACGTGCCCGAGACAGTGATAGGCGACTACGAGGAGCTCCTCAAGATACGCATAGCGGCGGAGGCTATCCGCATGAGGCTCTCGGACCTGTCCAGGTCCGGCCTGGCCGAATGGAGGGACGCGTATTTCGACGACGACTATTTCTACGGGCTCACCCGCCTGTACTCCTTCACGCTGGCCGCGGTGGACGGCCGGGAGCTCGAGGCCTTCTCGGGCCTCGCCGCCGAGGTCGAGCGGCTACGGAGGCACGGCTTCACCGAGAGCGAGTTCAAGCGGACCGTCGACCTTTACAGGCGGTGGCTCGGTACCCTCGACGTCGAGGACGACGACCTCAATAGCTTCAGCTTCGCCGAGGAGTACGTCCGTAACTTCATGTACGGAGAGCCCGTGCCGGGGATAGTGAACGAGCGCGTATACATAAAGGGCCTCCTCGACTCCCTTACCGTCGAGGCGCTCAACCTGGCCGCCGGGAAGATCCTCGCGGCCGACGAGGGCTTCGTCGCCGTCCGCGCCAAGACCGGGCCGGGAAACGCGGCGCTTACCGAGCCCGCGTTCGAGAAGGCGCTCCGCGACGCGCGCGGGGCGATCCTCGAGCCGCTCGCGGCCTCGGGCGACCAGGGCGGCCTCTTCGACGACCTTCCGGCCCCGGGCGCCGTGATCGCGGAGAAGGCCCTTTCCGACTCCATCACCGAGCTGACGCTCAGTAACGGCGCCAGAGTCCTCCTTAAGCCCACCGATTACGACAAGGACGCCGTCAGCTTCCTCGCCTGGTCGCCCGGAGGGTATTCCGCGCTTCCCCTCGAGGCCCAGACCGCGGCCTCGTTCGCCCCGTCGCTGCTCTCCGCCGCCGGGCTGGGCTCCATGAGCGCGACGCGCTTCGACGAGGAGACGGCGTCGCTCAACGCCGCGCTCCAGTGGTCCATCGGCGAGAACGGCGAGATCCTGGTAGGCAGGACGGCCTCCGCCGACCTCGAGGCCTTCCTGCGCCTCGTCTACCTGAGCTCCGCCGAGCCCGGCCGCGATTCCATGGCCTTCAACGCGGCGCGCGACAGGCTCGCGGAGCAGGTAGGGCCCTACGTGCGCGACCCCGGCTATCGTTTTGAGTCCGCGTGGAGCGGCGACCTGTTCGGCGATAACCCGCGCGCCGCCGCGCTCGACTCGGGCAAGGTGGGCGCCCTGGACTTCGGCTATACGCGCGACCTGGTCCTGGCGGCGCTGGCCGATGCGTCGGACTTCACCTACGTGCTCGTGGGAGACTTCGACCTCGAGGAGGCCAAGGCTCTCGTCGCCGCGCATATCGGCGCAATCCCGGCGGGCTCCCGCGCGGAGCCGAGGTGGATCGAGCCGCTAGCGCCGAGGAGAGGCGGAGACAGGCTGGACTTCCCCTACTCGACGGAGGACCGCGCGAGCGTGCGCGTCGTCTGGGCCGGCGAGGCGCCGTGGTCGTGGCAGCGGGAGGCTACCCTCGGATTCTTGGCCCAGGCCCTGAACAACAGGCTGCTCGACGACCTCCGCGAGGAGCTCGGAGGTACCTACGTCGTCTCCACGAAGGCCGCTTTCGCCGAGTCTCCCGTCGAGCAGTACTCGCTCATCGTGCAGTTCGATACCGATCCAGCGCGGGTCGACGAGCTCGTGGCCCAGGTCAAGGCGGAGGTAGCCTCCATCGCGTCCGGCGCCTTCGACCCGCGCTACGCGGACCAGGTGCGCGTAGCGGCGCAGCGGGACCTGGCCGGCCGCGCCAGGACTAACGACTACTGGGTCAATCGGATCGGCAACGCCCTCGCCTCCGGGCTCGACCTGGATATCCTTGCGCGGGCCAAGCAGTCGATAGGGCTGGCGGACCCCGCCGCGTTCCAGTCCCTGGCCGCGGAGCTGTTCGTCGAGGACCGCTCGTTCGTCTACGTGATGATGCCGGAGTAGCGCCTAGGCCGCGCCGACGAGCATGACGAAGCCGGACGGCCTGTCGGTCTCGTCCCGTATTGGCGCGACCTCGAGCAGGAATCCCTCTCCGTTCGACTTCTGCGTCATGAGCCGCGAGACGGCGGGCTTGGCCGCCTCTATCGCGGCGGCGGAGGCCAGCAGGTCAGTCATCGCGGCCGGCTCGGAGACGAGGAGGTGCATGGCGGTGCCTACCTTGCCCGCGTTCACCGACTTGAACATGGCCCGGGCGGCCGCGTTCTCGAACGAGATTCGGCCGTAGAGGTCGGTCAGGAACACGGCCCGCGGGAAGCGTTCAAGTATGCCCCGGTACCAGTCGTTGTGGTCGCGGTCATGGAACTCCTTGGACCGGCGCAGCGCCAGCTCAATGGTCGTCCTCAGGGTCTTCTCGTCGAAGGGCTTCACCAGGTACCCGTACGCGCGGGTACCGAGGGCCCGCGCGAGCGTCTCGTCGTCGGAGTAGGCGGATAGGAACACGAACGGCACCTCGAATTCTCCGCCGACCATGTAGGCCGTCTCTATGCCGTCCTGGAAGCCCTTGAGCCGTATATCCATGAGGATGAGGTCCGGCTTGTGTACTATTATCGCCTCCGGCACGTCCTCGCCCTGCTTGATGAGGGCAGGTACGCGGTACCCGAAACGCTCGAGCGTTTCCTTGAGCTCCATCCCGACCAGGGCCTCGTCCTCTACTATGAGTATTACCGAATCAGGCATTGTTATGTCTCCCTCGCGCTTGAATTATAGCGCTAAATTCACAAGACAGGTACGGTCGCGAAGAATAATGATAGCGCGACGACTATCGCGAGCGCGGGAAGGAAGTCGCCGGTGCGTATCTTCTTGAGGCCGAGCAGGTTTACGCCCACCATCACGACGAGCGCCCCCCCGACGGCCGAGAGCTCCGATATCATGGCGGGAGTGACGTACGGCTTGACCCACGAGGCGGCCAGGGTCAGGGCGCCTTGGTATACGAGTATGGAAACCGCCGAGAAGCCGACCCCTATGCCCATCGCCCCCGCGAACATGATGGCCACTATGCCGTCCATGACGCTCTTCGTGAGGATGAGGCCGTAGTCGCCCTCGGCGCCCGCCTTGAACGATCCCACTATGGTCATGGCCCCTACGCAGAACAGGATGGAGGCGTTGAGGAAACCGTAGGCGAAGCTTTTCCCCTCCACCGTTCCGGCGCTCCCCGTAGCGGGTTCTCCGGGCGCGCCGTCCGGGCCCTTCGCGAACCTGTTACGTATCCATTCTCCCAGCCTGAAGATGGCGCCTTCTATGTCGAGGGCCGTCCCTATCAGGCCGCCTACGATGACGCTCAGGGCGAAGGCGAGGAAATGCTCCGTCTTGATGGCCATGCTGAAGCCTATGACCAGGGAGATGACGCCCGTGGCGTTGAATACCGCGTCCTTGGCCCGCTCCGAGAAGCCTTTCCTCGCGAGGAGCCCTATCGCGGTGCCTATTATTACCGCGAGAGCGTTTATAATCGTCGCTATCACAATTCACTCCGATGATATGGGTAAGCGGGCCGGTCTGACGACGGAATGCGCTCCTTGACCGCGTTCGGCTCATTATATACTATAACGGTAGCGAAAGGTGGCGGTAATAATGGAAGCCGAACGCGAGGCGAAGATATATTGCGCGAACTGCATCCATTGCAAGCTCGTTCCCTCCCCTGCGGGAGCCGGCCGCTACTATCTCCGCGTCCGCTGCGACGAGGGCAAGTGGCGCAAGAAGCTCGGCGAGGAGAAGATCTATAAATACTGCACCGTAGCCCGCAGGAGCATCGACGCCTGCGATAGCTATGAGGATATGGGAGACGGACCCGAATTCCTCAAGGACCTGCGCATGACCCTCCCCGCGGCCGACGAGATATACGACGCTCCGACGGCCCGCTAGGCCTTCCATCCGCCCTACGCCCGATCGACGGAGGTCCCCGTGGTTTGCTCGTTCACCGCGCTCGACGAGTATTTCGGCGTAATCCCGTCCCCGCTCCGCTTCGAGCGCTTCGAGGGCGATCTCGTGGGCCTGGCGTCGAGCGTCGACGGCCTAACCTTCCCGGGATTGCCCTACGCCGACGCCGTATCCGAATCGGGCGGCGCGCGCGTGCTGTACCGATGCTTCGACGGCGGCGAGAAGGCCGCATATCCCCAGACCAGGCTAGCCAGGCTACCGGGAAAGAACGCGTTCGACGCGCGCGGCGGCGTCTACGAGCGCTTGTTCGACGCGTCTCCGGCGCCCGAGGCGGCGGCTCCCGACCTGGTCCTGTTCGAGGCCGCGGCCCTCGCCTCCCGCTATAGCTACGAACCGTCGGCCGAACGGCTCCCGTCTTCGTTCTCGGAGCCTTCCGCGCGCTATCAGCGCGACCTCCTCGAGCTTATCGTCACGGGGAAGCGCCCCGAGAAGGGCTTCGAGCTCCTGCTGCGCGCGGGATTCGTCGACGAGTACTGGCCGGAACTATCCGAGCTCGCCTCCGTCTCCCATTCCAAGGATTACCATCCCGAAGGCGACGCCTGGCGCCATACCATGGAGACCTTCGGGCATAGGAAGGCCCCAGACCTCCTCCTCTCCTTGGGCCTCCTCCTGCACGATACCGGGAAGCCCGACGCGGTCAGCTCCGGCGGCCGACGCTTCGACGGCCATTCCGAGCTCGGGGAGCGCGCCGCCAGGGCCTTCCTCGGGCGTTTAGGCTACCCCAAGGCTACGATAGACTCGGTCGCGTTCCTCGTCCGCTACCATATGCTGCCCGCCGCCCTGCCTCGCGTCCCGCCTTCCAGCGTAGGGCGCATCCTCGACGACCCCCTGTTCCCCGTGCTCCTCGAGCTATACCGATGCGACGAGCTATCGACGTTCAGGGGCCCGGACGGCTACTACGAGGCTTGCGCCGCCTATAAGGCCTACCTGAGGAATTCCAGGAATCCGTACCGGGACAGCGACGGGAAGAGGCGCTCCGACGCGCTTCACAGGCCGAGCCCGCGGACTATATAGTAGCCCCATGGCAATCTGGATCGACATCGAGCGGGCCCTCTCTCCCGGCCCTGAAGAGAAGGCGTTCGCCGAGGAGCTCGCCGGCGCCGTAGGGGCGGGGCAGCCGGTCTCCCGGACTCAGAGCTCGCTCCTCAGGGCCAGCGACGGGGCGATCGCGGCGTTCTACTCGATCCTCGAGTCCCGCAGGGCCCCGTCCGCGCCCAGGGGACGGCGCCCGGACTCCTCGTGGATGATATCCTCCGATTTCTGCTGGGTAAACGTCCGGGCCTGCGCGATCGACGACCGGCGAGGGACGTTCGTGCGCGCGGCCAAGCTGCTCCCCGCCGTCGCCTCGGATTCGATCCTGCTAGCGCCTTTCCATCCAACGCAGTTCGACCTATGCTACGCCCCCGAGACGATGACGATAGTGGATCCCGCCTTCGCCGACGAGACCTTGAGCTCGGCGGGCATAAGCCCGGAGAATCAGCTACGCGCCTTCGTCGCGGCGTGCGGCCTCCTGGGCAAGGGCGTAGGCTACGAGCTGCTGCCGTACGCGGCTCAGTTCAGCCGCATAGCCATGGAGAAGCCGAGGCTGTTCCGCTGGGTGGCGCTCGACGACGAGCGCGCGGGGCTCGCGCACGCGGATCCCTCGTTCCCGTACAGATCCGAGGATAGGCTGCGGGACGCGGACCTCGTCGCCGGCATGGTAGCGGCCGCCAAGGACGATTACGGCGTCTCGACGTTCAGGAAGAACGAGGACGATCCGCCCGAGCTCCTCGCGGCCAAGGACAAGGCCTATTACTCGGCCATACGGCTCTGCATAGACCACGGTCTCTGGCCCGTTCCCGCCCACGCGCGTAGCGGCGTCGGGATCCCCGCCTTCCTGCGCTACGACGGCGGCGGGGATTTCCCCGTCTTCTCGTACCGCGACGTCGACGGTTCCGATATCGGCGCTGACGCCTATAGCGTCGTCGCGCCCTTCGCGTTCTACGACGAGGTCCCGCCGAACGCAGCCCCTGCCAATCCCGTGCACCGAAACGACGAGGCCATAGACTATTACGCCAACGTCTTCTCGTATTGGCGCGATTCGTTCGGCTTCGATTTCGTGCGCTACAACGCCGTGGACAGGGTCTTCGAGGAGGCCCTGGACGAGGAGGGCTCCGTCCCCGTATCGGACCGGCCGCCTCCGGAGGTCGTCGCGGCGGCGATACGCGCCTCGAGGGACGGATCGCCGGGGGTAGGCGCCTTGGCCGCCAGGAAAGGCGCTGAGGCCGACGACTACGCCCGGCTCGGCTTCGACCTGACCATGGGGAGCGACGCGCTCAGGCGCATCGACGCCCCTCTGGTACGGGACTCGCTGGCGTTCTACGATTCGCTGGCGTCGCGCGGCCGCGGCGCGGCGAGGGCGTCCGCCTGCTTCTCGGTGGACGTCCCCGAGTCGGGGGCGCCGAGGCTCTGGGGCTCCGCGCTATCGCGCGTAATGGGCCGCGAGCGGATGCGCCTGCGCCACGGCATGGCCAGGTTCCTGTCCGTCGGCGAGGGCCGGAGGCCCCTGTTCGAGACGATGGGCTTCCAGGACGGGTCTACGGGGCTCTACGAGGCCGGACTTTCCGCGCGAGGCCTCGATTGGGCCGACGACGCGTCGTTCGCCGAAGGATACGCGTCCATCGAGCGCCTCTACGCGCGGCTACGGCCGTTCATGGACGCCGCGAGCATCGCCGGGAGGCGCGTCGAGGACGGCTACGCGTGGTGGCAGGCGCGAGGGCGGGGCCGCTCGAGGCTCCTGATAGTCGCGGCGTCGCTAGAGACCGCCGAAGGCGTCCCTCCCGGCCGTATTTCCATCCCTATCGAGGCCGAGTGGGGCGATATGGAGGGCCTGGCCTACAGGCTTCCCGATAGCGTAGGCGTCGGAATCGGGGTCCAGGCCTCGAGGCCGCTGGAACTGGACCTCGGGTTCCTCGATCTGGTGGTCGTAGACCTCGCCTCCGCTTTCTTCTGACGGCTAAGGAGTACCGATGAACTCGACGATTCGAGCCCTCGCGGCCCTCGCCTTCTCGGCGACCGTCGCTTTAGCGACCGCAAGCGCCGCGCCCGGCCCGGTCCCCGCCGCCGGCGTCGACGATAGGGCGCTCCGGTCCCTGGCCGCCGAGGGGACGAGGCTCTGGGAGTGCTCCTCGGCGTTCTCGAGGCTCGGGAAGGCGAAGCCGGTCGCTACCTTGGATCCGGGGATCGCGCTCCGGCGCCTGGCGGCGGATCTCTCCGCGGCCGGGCGTTACGAGGAATTCCGATACCTCATAGAGTACGTGGAGAAGCTGGTCGCGGCGAAGCGGCTCGAGGTGCTCGTCGTCGAGGGCGCTACGCCCCTGCCGGGGTTCTGGCCCGCGAGGCGGGACGGGACGAGGCGCGCCATCTCGATCGGCGCCGAGGTGTACGCGAGATTGTCGCCCGACTCCTCGCTTTATCGCTCGTCGTTCCTCCGCGCGGCCGCGGCCCTCTACTATACCGACGTCTCCCCGGCCCTCCAGGGCTCGGTCTCGGGCCGCAACGCCGCCTCGGAGCTCTCCGCGTTCATGAGCGGACTCTGGGTAGAGTCGCTGTACCTACTCGAGGTAGTCAAGCTGACCGGACCCGAGGCGGCGGCGCCGGACTATTTTGACGCCCTCCTGTCGAGCGCCGCCTCCGACGATCTCCGCGGCGCGGCTTCCTCGTTCTTCCGCGTCGACCTGGACTTCGCGTACGGCGCGATCCGGATGGCGAGGCCGGGCGCTACGAGGAGCGAGACCGTCGAATTCCTGCGCGGAGCGGCCAGGTTCTCCGACGACTTGGCGATTCGCGCGGCTTCGATCGTCGCCCGCCCCTCGCCGCGACCCGCCGACCTCGAGCTCGGGGCTTCGGCCAGGGCCGCGTTGATAGCGCTGCCGTGCGTCGTCCGGTCGGTCCTCCGAGGCCCGTTCGCCAAGGACGCCGAGACTATAGAGGCCGCGTCGGGCCTCGTCATGTCGCTGGCCGCCGTATCGCGAGCGTACTCGGCGCTCGATCCGCTGGTGATGGCCGAGGCAAGGAAGCGGCTGAACGAGCTGAGGTTCAGCCCGCCGGATCCGACGTTCCCCCTCGTGCGGCGCGCCGCCGACTACTACGACCTCCCCGCCGCGGCCATCCCTCCGAGCCTTCCCGGCGCGGCGAGCGAAGCGTGGTTCCGCCTATGCCTGCCCTCCCGTCCCTTTGAGTACTCCGGCGAGCTGCCCTTAAGCCCGGAGGAGGCTCTCCGCGGTTCCTCCTTCCGCTTCTCGTACGACGAAGAGGGGGAGTTCGTTTCCGTGGAGCATTTCGCCGACGGACGCCTGCGCGCTTCCGAGGAGCTGCACTGGGCCGCGAGGGTCAGGGTCGGCGGGGACGATACCGGCCCGTGGTGCGCGTGGGAGAACGCGTACGGCTTCCCGGCCTACAACGAGCTGGGCTTCGCGGTGATGCGCAGGGGCGCCGCCGCGGACGGCGAGGTCCTCAGGTTCTACTCTCCCGACGGGCGGGGCGTCCCCGACCGGGCCGGGGCGTGGAGCGTTGTCGTCGGGCGGGTCGACGGCGGTTACGACGTCTCGTACCGGGACTCGGCCGGAGCGCTCTATTCCGGTCCCTCGGGATACGCCGTCGATTCGCGCAGGACGGGCCCCGAGGGGACGGAGACCCGAAAGCTCTATGACGAGAAGGGCGCGCCCGCGCTTTCGCTGGCGCGCGGGTTCCACGGCTCCGTAGGCTGGCGCAGGATCGAAGGGGGAGGCGTGTCGCTCGGCGAGACATATTTCGATATCGACGGCGCCGCCTCGGCCGCCCCTAACGGGCAATACGGAGAACGAGTGCGCCTGGAGGCCGACCTGACGGTGTTCGAGCTCCTCGACGCCGAAGGCCGGGCGGCCGCCGGAGTCTCCGGCTGGGCGGTCGAGCGGATACAGGGGCGCGGCGGCCTCGTGGAGAGCCTGCGGTTCTTCTCCGCGGACGGGGAGCCGGCCGTATCGGCCGAGGGTTTCCACGAGGCCCGGTACGAGCTGGGGCCTCACGGCGACGCCGCCGCCGTACGATTCTTCGACGCCTCCGGAGCGCCCGTCTCCTGCAGGGACGGTTACCACGAGCGCAGGGGCGAGTACGACGACAGGGGCGGGCTCGTGGAGCTGCATTTCTGCGGACCCGACGGGGAGGCGGTCGCGGACAGCAGCGGCGCGGCGCGGATACGCTGGTCCGTCGGCGCCGACGGCTCCGTCGACGGCGTGACGGTCTGGGACGCGAACGGCTCGCTGATGGTCGGCGAGCCCTCGCGCGCCCTTTGAGCCGCGGCCGAATCAGCGCTCGGCCGAATCAGCGACCGGGGCGTTTCTTGATATAGATCTGCTTGCCGGTGTCAGTCGGGCTGGATCGCTCTTCGACGTCGAACCAGCCGCACGACTTGATCAGGTCGGCGAGTTTCCTATACCCGTAGTTGCGAGGGTCGAAGTCTGGCTGGCGGTTGGCGACGTATTGGCCTACGGGGCCCAGGTAGGCCCAGCCCGATTCGTCGGCCGAGTCCTCTACGGCCTCGCCGAGAAGGGCCTTGAGCTTCTTGTCAATCTTCAGGTCCTGCGCCGCCGGCTTGCGCCTGGGCTCGTCCTTGGAAGAGGCCTCCTCCTCGACGGGGCCGCGCAGGATGTCGGTGTAGATGAATTTGTCGCAGGCGGCGACGAAGGGCTTAGGAGTCTTGCGCTCGCCGAAGCCGAGCACCAGCTTCCCGGCCTCCCTCATCCTCGCGGCCAGCCTCGTGAAGTCGGAGTCGCTGGAGACGACGCAGAAGCCGTCCAGCTTCTCCGTATAGAGCAGGTCCATCGCGTCTATGATCATCGCGCTGTCGGTGGCGTTCTTGCCCGTGGTATAGGCGAACTGCTGTATCGGCTGGATCGCGTATTCGAGGAGCTTGGCCTTCCATTGCGTCAGCTTGGTGGTGGTCCAGTCGCCGTAGATGCGCTTGACGCTCCCTATGCCGTATTTCGCGACCTCGGCCAGCAGGCCCTCGGTTATCGTCGCCTGAGTATTGTCCGCGTCTATCAGTACGGCCAGCTTGAGCTGGCCCGCGTCGTAATCTGTACGCTTATTCATGTGCTTCTCCGTTTATGTCGTTCTATCGTCGGCGCACGATCTCTATCGCGCCGATCGGCACGACCGACTGCTCGGTCGCCCCGGTAGAGAGGGCGACGACCATTCCGGCCGCCGTCCGCCTGATGTCTCGCGGGACACCGACGGTCATGACCGTCTTCCCGCCCTCGCCGAGGTGACCGACCTCGACTTCCGCCCCGTCCTTAAGCGCCCGTTCCAGGAGGCGAAGCTTGCCCGGGTAATCCAAGGCTCCCGCGACCGAGGCGCTCTCCGGCGGCGGCGGGCTCTTGAGCTCGCTCTCGTCCAGCACGAGCCTGGAACGTATCCTCTCCTCGAGGGCCGTCCGCTCGTCGGGAGTGATCGGGAGGCCGTCGAGGCTTGCGATTAGCCGCGCGACGAGGGGCGGATCGCCCGATACGAGTGTATCGCTAAGCGGCGAGAATGCAAGCGGGAATATTCCGGGGGCCGGGCTTCCGACGATACCCGCGGCGCTCCAGAGCGGCGCGAATTCGCCGTCGTCGTCGTCGGGCTGCGCCCTCATGTCGACGTCTATGCCGGCGGCCTTGAGTTGCCGCTCCGCCTCGGAGGCGTCGCGGGCCGCGAGCAGGTAGACTCCCTCGGCTAGGCGTTCCAGCACGAGGCCCGCGGCCTTGGGCGAATGCTCCAGCACGCCCGACAGGTGGCCGTCCAGCGCTACGACGACGCCGGTCCTGAGCCTGGCCGAGCGCGACTCGGCCTCCCAGCCCTCTAGCGAGAAGCGTACGCTCTGCGGCAAGGGCAGGCCCGAGAGCTCCTCCAGGCGGCCCGAGATCTCGGAGGCGCCGAAGCCGTACGCGTACGCGGTCTTGGCCGCGGCCCTGTCGAGGGTCGCGGACCAGACGAGGCCGGTACGCTCCAGCCGCGCGATCGACGATACGAAGGCGCGGGCGGCGGGACCCGCCTCGGGGAGTATCCGTATCTCGTGAGACTCCTCCACCGCGACGGAGGCCCGGCTCGCCTGCTCGGGGCGGGAAGCTACGGCCGCGGCCGCGGCGCTCGTCGCGCGTACAAGGCCGTCGTCGCCCAGGACGACGAAGCCGAGCATGCCTAGCGCCTCGGCGATCGCCTCGACCGAGGCCATGAAGTCGTGGTCGAGGGTCTCCCTCGCCTCGGCGGAGCCTTCCGCGGCGTCCTTTCCCGCCAGGGGCTCGAGGTAGCGCCTGGCCGCCATCGCCACGAGGCGCCTCAGGTCGGGCGGCGAGAACGCGAGGCCGCGCGGAAGCGACTGGAGCACCGCGCGCAGCGTCCCCGGCGAGAGCCTCCTGTCCTTGGCGGCCGAGCCGCTGTAGGTCGCGCAGCGGTAGGCCGGGTTGCGGAAGGAGGCGCAACGGTTCGCCGAGCACGCGGCCGCGAGGGCGAGCGGGGCGGTATCGCCCGCTCCGTCGCAGCGCTCCACGAAGCGCCGGGGATAGGCGACCGGGCGGCCGTCCTCGCTCGCGCCGAAGATCCCGGCGACCTCGAGCGCTCCGATCAGGGCGGAGAGCCGTTCCTTGTCCGTAGAGAGGCCCGGGGCGGCCGACTCGAGTATGTCGGCGGCCTTCCTGCTCGGTTCCTTCTTGCCCTTGAAGGCGGGCTTGGCGTGCACGCTGGCGGAGACGACGGCGCAGAAGGCGGCGAAGGGTTCCTGCGCCTCCGGTTCCTCCGTAGGGCGGGCGATCGCGAGGGCGTCCGACGGCGAGAGCTCGGAGGCGAGCCTCGCGGCGAGCGGGGGCGCGACGGCGACGTGGTCGCGGCCGCTCGGCGCGCGATACGTATACAGGGCGAGCCGTTCCTTCAGGTTCCTGATCCGCTCGAGGGCGTTCGCCTCGAAGGCGCTATCGTCCGCGGCGAGCTTGGCGAGGTCCGCCTGCGGCAGGCCGCCGCCGACGGTCGTGCCCGAATAGAGCGCTAGGGCCAGTATGCGCCTGTCCGTCCTGTCGAGGAGGGCGACCATGGCGTCCGAGGTCTCCCTGCGGCGCAGGAAGGACTCGATCTGCGCGACCAGCTCGTGCTTGTTGAACGGCGTCTTGACCGGCCCGAGCCAACGCTTGGCCGCGCCGATGAGGGCGTCGTCCCTGTCGACAATCAGCGCGTCGCGCCATCCGCTTAGTTCGTCGGGGCCCATTCGGATTCCTCCCAGGCTTCGATGTTATACCGATAGCCTTGTTCAGTCAGGAAGCGGCGCCTGTTGTCGGCGTACTCCTCCTCGACGCTATACCGCGAGACGATTGAATAGAAGTAGGAATTCTTCTCCTTGGGTCTGAGGACTCGTCCGAGCCTCTGGGCCTCCTCCTGCCTCGAGCCGAAAGTGCCCGATACCTGGATAGCCACCGAGGCGTCCGGAAGGTCGATGGCGAAATTCGCTACCTTCGAGACTACTATGACTTTGACCTTGCCGGTCCTGAAATCGGAATAAATTCGCTCGCGCTCGGGGTTGGGCGTGGCCCCGGTGATCAGGGGGGCGTTCAGCTCCCTCGCGAGCGAGCGGAGCTGGTCGAGGAACTGGCCTATCACCATGACGAGGTCGTCCGAGTGGTTCTCTATCAGCTCCATGACTACCCGCGCCTTGATCGGGTTCTCCGCGGCGACTCGGTGGCGTTCCCTCGTCCCGCAGGCCACGTAGCGAAGGCGCTCGCGGTCGGACATGGGCACTCGTATCTCGCGGCAGAAGGCCTCGGCGATGAAGCCCTTGGCTTCCAGCTCCTTCCACGGCACGTCGTAGCGCTTGGGGCCTATGAGGCTGAATACGTCCTCCTGCAAGCCGTCCTCGCGGATCAGGGTAGCGGTGAGGCCGAGCCTTCGTATGGCCTGGATCTCCGCCACGACGCGGAATACCGGCGCGGGCAGCAGGTGCACCTCGTCATAGACGATGAGGCCCCATCGCTCCCTGCGGAACAGGTCGAAATGGGGGAAGTCCGATTCCTTGTTGGGGCGCCACGTGAGGACCTGGTAGGTGGCGATGGTGATGGGCCTGACGTCCTTGGCCGCGCCGGTGTATTCCCCGATGTCGTCCTTGGACACGCTCGTCTTGTCGAGCAGCTCGTCCATCCACTGGTGCACGGCGGCGACGTTCGTGGTGACGATGAGCGTCTTCCGGCCTATCGCCGCCATGGTAGCCATGCCGACTATGGTCTTTCCAGCGCCGCAGGGCATGACGATGACGCCGTAGCCCGTGCCGGGCGCCCCCCGGCCGGCGAAGGCCCTCGCCGCGTCCTCCTGGTACGCCCTCAGGGCGAATGGCGCGCCGTTGGCGCGCGAATCCTTAAGCGCGATGGCGAAGGGGTCGCCGTCCGACAGCGGCGCGGTATCGAGGGCCGGCCAGCCCATCTTGATCAGCTCGCGCTTGACGGTGCCGCGCTCCGTCAACGAGACGAGGAATCCGTCCCCGTCGGGCTCGAGCAGCTTGCCGAGGCGCTTGGAGCCCTCCATCTCGGCCCGGACGAAGCGGTCGTCGCAGGAAAGCCTCAGCGTCCTGTCGTCCGGCCCGGCGGAGAGCACGACGCGGCCGAAGCGGGCCATGGTCTCCCGTACCGATTGACCTAGCGAGGGCGGCAGTTCGTACCGCGTCCAACGCTCCATCGTCGCGACGACGGCGTCGGCGCCGAGCCCGGCGCTCGCGGCGTTCCAGAGCGAGAGGGCGTCGAGGCGATAGGAATGGAAGTGCTCCGGGCTCTTCTCGAGGGTCGCGAAGGCGGAGAGCTCCGCTCTGGCCTCGTCGAAGGCGGGGTCGTGAGCGTCGAGCAGAAGGGATTGATCGCTTTGCGCGATCAGGGGGCGACCGTCCATATATCAACGTTGTACCACGCGCCGCCCTATGCTGTCAAAGACGCGAAAATAAAAATTA
>JAHIWG010000067.1 GCA_018816345.1 Spirochaetota bacterium
AGCATGTAGACGACGGCCAGGGGCGACGACAGCGCCGCGCTGAGCCAGAAGAACGAGAGGACGAGTACCGTCTTGAGCATACGCAAAACCTCCGGGTGGTAGGCCCGCCAGGGACCGAGGGGCCTATCATCGCGGAAATCCGTCGCGTTGTCGAGACGGCGACGAGGAAGGCGCGCCTTCCCCGTCCGGCGCGGGACCGTACCTATCCTATACTTCCTCGATGCCGAGAGGGTATTTCGACAGGGGTTCCACGCCGCGCTCGCCAATGACGATGGGGTTCTCGTAGCGGAAGCCTATTCCGTCGGCGGGCGAGGCGTATTGCATGGCGCAGATGACCATCTCGCCGGGGGCGTACGCGTGGTCGGGATCGGTCCAGTACGGCAGTGGGCTGTCGGCCGCGGAGCCTATGCGCCACTCGTCTCCGAAGAGCCCTATGCCGTGCTCGCATCCTGGCACTACGAAGTCCGAGCATCCGAGGGCCTCGGCGCGCTCGAACATGGCCTCCGCCAGTCCGGACGGCGTGGAGCCGGCCTTCCAGGCGCCTAGCACCGTCCGGACGAGCTCGACGAAGTTGTCCGCGTGCCTGCGCTGGGCCTTGGTCGCCGGCCCGATGAGATAGTTATGCGAGTGGTCCCCGAGGGCGAGGCGGTGCATCGAGTGCAGGTCGACCATGAGCGGCTCGCCCGCGGCGAGGGGCCTCGTCGTCGGGGGCGTGCACGCGCCGAGCGCGGTCCTCCGGCCGGAGGATATCTCGTTGAGCCCGGCGAAATTCCATTCCGAGACGCTGCCCGCCCTGCGCATCGCCAGGGCGCCTATGCCGCCTATGACCGTTTCCGTCAGGCCTTTCCAGCCTCCGTTCGAAATGGCCTCGCGTACGGCCTTGTGCCCCTCGTCCACCTGGCGCGACGCTTCCCTGAAGCGAGCTATGGTCCCGGCGTCCTTGATGACGCTCATGGCGTCGACGAGCTCGTGGGAGTTGACGAAATCGAAGCCGGGCAGGGCGGCGCGGAAGGCCTCGTACTCGTAACGGCTCAGGTACCCCTCGGGCGTCCACGTCGACATCCCGTCCTCGTAGCCGACCCGTCCCTTCGAGAGCCCGAGCTCCTCGAGCACGAAGCAGGAGACGGCCGAGACCTGGTCCTGGCCGCCCATCGGCGCGTAGGCCCGCACGTTATCCTCGGGCAGCCAGGTCTCGTCGGCCACGCGTACGGCGTCGACGACGAAGGTGAAGAAGACGGGGTCCCCCTTGGGAGGGACGACGAGATAGCTGCGCCAGGGGCAGAACGCGTCCATGATGAAGCTCATCGTACGGGGGCGGCTCGCGAGGTAGACGTCGATCCCTTCCCGGGCCATGGCCTCCTGGAGGCCGCGAACCCTGGCGCGGTTATCGATCCAGTAGGGACTATCGGGGCGTAGGTCGTAGGGCATAGCGTAATCTTCCTTTCAATAATCGGTCGGGATACCGGCTAGGACCTTGTTGATCCTGTCGGCCAGCGAGGAGAGGCGCAGGGCCTTGGCCATGTTCCCCTTGAGCTTGAGCCTGCCCGTCATCAGCGCCTTCTGGGAGCCTAGCTCCCCGCGGGTTATCATCGCGAAGGTGTCGTAATCCCCGTGGATGCGGAATTCCGCCTTTGGAGGCTCCCCCGAGCCGACCTCGAAGCGGGCCAGCTCGCCGTCGGAGCATTCGATGAAAATGAAGCGGTCGACGCCGTCGGAGCATCGCTCGTAGATGTTGCTCATCGACGCGCTCGCCTTGTTCATCTTCTGCGGATCCAGCTCGGCCCGGAGCTTGGCGCCGGCGATCGCCGCCCATTCCTCGCTCAGGTATCTCGTCCTCTCCATCATGGCCTCCCTATCGTGTCGTTTGCGCCCGCTAAGCCCCGCGGGCGGAGATGCCGTTCATGATTATCGATAGTCCGGCCTCGAAGCGCTTGCGCTCGCCGCCGTCCTCCTCGACGTAGGTCTTCTCTATCATCACGCGGTAGAGCGAGAAGAGGAGCTCGGCCGCGGCCGCGGGATCCTCGACGGCGAACTCGCCGGTATCTACCCCTTCGCGTATGGCGCGCTCGAGCATGGCGACCGAGCGGCCGTTAACCGACTCGAAGGGGTCGTCGCCCTCCGCCGACCCGGGGGCGGCCGGGAACAGCGAAGGGTCTCGCGACATGATCCTCCTCAGGCGGGGTTCCGCGGCCAGGTAAGAATAGGCCGCCCGGCAGAGCGCCTCGAATCGGTTCCTGGCGCGTCCGCGGCCTGGCTCGGTGCCCTCCGCGGCTTCCTCCGCCGCCTTCGCCGCGTGGGCCTGCCAAGCGTCCAGCCCGTATTCCACGGCCCGCTTGTAGAGGTCCCGCTTGCTCGCCGCGTAGAGGTATACGGTACCGTTCGCGATGCCGGCGCGCCTGGCGATATCCTCGATGCCGGCCTTTCGGAACCCGAATTCCGCGAAGACGTCCAGGGCGGCCTCGAATAGGGCTGTTTCCTTTTGGGTTCGACGATCTGAACCAATGAATAAATTCGTCATATATTCATTTATGCATTGTTTTAAAGGACTGTCAAATATTAAATCGCGGAATTAAGGTAAATTTAAGGCTTAGGACTCAGGATGATCGCGTAACGAGACGGATTTTATTTTGATGTCTGGATGATAAAGGCTATATTTAACTTATGGATAAAAAGTCAATGGGCGGCGACTACCAGGTCTTCGCCGAGTATCGCGAGCGCCATCCTGATTCCTCGGCGACGTACTGTCCGCCAGGCGGCCCGGGAGGCAATTCTACCATCACGGTGGCCGGGGTCCTCGACAGCGAGACGTCGCCGGATTTCTACGAGGGCGCCGCGCTGGCCCTCGCCCGGATTAGTCCGGGCTCGACCCTCGAGCTACGGCTTGAAGGCGTCAGGTTCATTTCCTCGACGGGCGTCGGGACCCTTACCAGGCTCCTGGCCGAGGCCGAGGGAGCCGGCGTGTCGGTACGGGTCGCCGGGATGTCGCCGGCGTGCGCTGACGTCTTCTCGGTGCTCGGCCTGCTCCGCTACTTCGGTATCCCCGAGGAGGGGGCCCGGCCTTCCCCCTAATCGGCCGAAGCCGGCAGCACCCGGACCCGTTCCTCGTTGAACGATACCGAGACGCGCTCGCCCTCGGCCGCTATGCGCTTGCCGGCCGGGTCGTCTATCTGCACCAGGAGCTCCCCGTACTCGGTCGTCACGAACGACTCGACGCTGGAGCCGAGGTAGACGTTCTGCCTGACCGTGCCGTCGACTACGCCCTGGTCGGGAGGGCCCAGCCTGAGCGATTCCGGCCTGGCCATCAGCACCGCCGGGGAGCCCGCGGCCGCCCCGGGCGCCCTCGAGCCCGCCTTTATGGCCTTGCCGCGCAGCGTGCACGCGCAGGCGTCGCCGTCGACGCCGCGGACCTCCACCGGGAATAAGGCGACCTTGCCCACGAACCCGGCTACGAACGCGGAGTCCGGCCGCTCGTATATGACGCTCGGCGCTCCTATCTGCCTGATCCTGCCGTCCTTCATGACGATGACGCGGTCGGAGAGGCTCATCGCCTCGACCCTGTCGTGCGTGACGTAGACCGCGGTTATGCCTAGCGACTTCTGGATGCGGCGTATCTCCACGCGCATCTGCTCGCGGAGGAGGGCGTCGAGGTTGGACAGCGGCTCGTCGAGCAGGAGCACGCCCGGCTCGACGACGAGGCTGCGCGATAGAGCGACCCGCTGCTGCTGCCCGCCGGAGAGGCGGCCGGGCGAGCGCTCGGCGTAGTCGGCCAGGCCGGTCAGGGCCAGAGCCCGCTTCACCCTCTCGTCTATCTCGGCCTTGGGGACCTTGCGGATGCGCAGGCCGTAGGCGACGTTTTCGGCGACGTTCATGTGAGGGAACAGGCCGTAGCTCTGGAACACCGTGGCCGTATCGCGCTTGTTGGGGGGCAGGGAGCTGACGTCCTCCCCTCCTATGCGTATGGCGCCCTTCGTCGGCAGGTCGAAGCCCGCGATCATCCTGAGCGTCGTCGTCTTGCCGCATCCGGAGGGGCCGAGCAGGGTGACGAGCTCCCCGGGGTCGACGACGAAGCTGGCGTCGTCGACGGCGACGACGTCCTTACGCCCTTTGACGTTCTTGTATATCCTCGTGACGCGGTCGATCGTGACCGCTACCGGTTCTTTAGCCATGGTACGCTCCGCCTATCGTGATAATGTCTTGTCGAACGCTCCCGTGTCGCGCACGAGGAGCCTCATGAGGCCGAAGGCGCCCATGACTATGATTATGAGCGTGGTCGCGAGCACGCTCGCGAGACCGAACCTCAGGTTCTCGGAGAAGTTGTAGATCAGCACCGTCATATGATACCAGCGGGCGGAGATGAGGAAGATGACCGCGCTGACCGCCGTCATCGAGCGCACGAAGGTGTACGACATGCTGGAGATGAATGCGGGCCGCACGAGCGGCAGTACGATGCTCTTGAACACCATGCCCTCGTCGGCGCCCAAGTCCCTCGCCGCTTCCTCGATGGACGGGTCGATCTGCCTGAGCGACGCGACCCCGCCCTCTATGCCGACGGGAAGCTCGCGGACTATGTAGTTGATGACGATGATGGCGCCCGTGCCGACGAGCAGGAACGGCGTCTTGTTGAAGGCCAGGATGTAGGCGATGCCGAGCAGGGTACCAGGTATCGCGAACGGGGTCATCATCACCGCCTCGAGGACGCGCTTGCCCGCGAACGTCTTCCGTACGAATATCATGGCCGAAGCCATGGCGATGAGGCCGGCTATCGGCGTAGCCATGACGGCCAGCGATAGCGTCGAGCGTATCGCGTCCTTGCCGCGGGACAGGGCCTCTCCTATATTGGAGAGGGTGAAGCTGTAGTCTATGCCCCAGTTCTTGACGAAGCAGCCGGCTACTATGGTGCCGTACAGCGACAGCACGAAGGCTATGACGAGCCAGACGCCCGCGGTCATGGCTATCCTCACGGCCGGAGAGGCGATCTCTACGAGCTTGAGGTTAGGCTTGCCCGTCACCGTGACGAACGAGCGCTTGGATACCCAGTTGCGCTGGACGAAGAACGCCGTGAGGGTCGGCAGGAGGAGCAGGAGCGAAAGGGCGGCGCCGCCTCCGAGGTCGTTGCGGCCGGTAACCTGGATGTACGCCTCGACCGAGAGGACCCGGTAGTTGCCCGCGAGCAGCAGCGGGTTCGCGAAGTCCGCGAGGGAGCTGGTGAACACGAGGAGCCACGCCGATAGTATGCCTGGCACCGCCAGTGGCAGGGTCACCGTGCGGAATACCGACCATCGGCTGGCGTTAAGGTCGAGCGCGGCCTCCTCGAGGGTCGCGTCCAATCCCTGAAGCACGCTGGCGAGCGTCAGGTAGGCTATCGGGAACATGCCGATAGTCTGGACGAGTACGAGGCCGCCCAGGCCGTAGATGGAGAAGCTCTCCAGCCCCAGCAACTGCTTGGTAATGAGGCCGTTATTGCCAGCCAGCAGTAGTATCGACAGGGTCAACGAGAACGGCGGCGAGATGACGGGCATCTGGGCTATGGCCGACAGGAACTTCTTGCCCCGCGCGCTCGTCCTGTAGATGACGAAGGCGAAGAGGAACCCGACCAGCGTCGAGGCGGTGGCCGTCCAGATCCCGAGCCGGATCGATCCCCATAGGGATTGCAGGTGGGCGCCCGATAGCGCGTCGGTCCATATAGCCAGGGAGTACTCGCCGTCGGTCAGGAATGACAGCCTGAACGCCTCTACGAGCGGGAAGACTATGAACACGACGGCGAGCCCGGAGAGGACGAGCACGGCGTAGCCGATGGTCGAGTCCCTGGAGAAGCGCGAGACGCCGGTCATCGCGGCGAATAGCGCGAAGACGCCGAGCGCGAATAGCGTGAGGAGCCGCTCGAGACCGGAATCCGCCGTCTCGGGAGCCATGAACACGGCTATGCCCAGTAGCTCGCTCTGGGCATCGTCCGTTACCGGCGCGTAGAACAGGCGGACCGGCGTATCCGATAGCGTCGCCTTGACTGACGACGCGTAATTCTCGAAGTAATATGCCGACTCAAGCCCCTTTGCCGCGTCGTCCGTGGACGCTATACCGTTCCACAGCTCGAGCGCAGCCTCGTCGACGGCGATGGCCTCGTAGGCCGAAGGGTCCTCGGCGTCGGGGATCAGGTACACGGCGGCGCCGCCGGGAAGCGAGTCGGCTATCGACGCCAGCCAGTCGTCGCGGAGCCCGGCGTCCTCGGGGGCGCTCCGGGCCAGCAGCACGAGGGCGTTACGGCGCGTCTCGGCGGCGTTCGCCCGGAGCGACGAGCGTACCGTGGAGTACACCCACAGATCGACCGCGGCGAAGACGGCGATGGCTAGAAGGAATTTAAGTAGTTTATCCTTAGTGAACACGAAGGGCTCCGATAGCGGCACGGGATAGGGCCGGCCCTAAGGCCGGCCCCGCGGAAGGGAAGGGAATTAGCGCTTGGAACCGATCTCCTCGTCCCAGCGCTTGAGCAGCCTGGAGCGATTCGCGGGATCGCCGTCCCACAGGAAGTCCTGCTTGACCGTCTTTATCTCTTTGAGGGATAAGGCGTCCGGATGCTTGGCCGCGCCAGGGGCGACCAGGACCAGGTAGTAGTTCACGAACTCGGCTTGGGCGGTCGGGCTGGAAAGGATCCAGTCGTACAGCTTCTTGGCGTTGACGGCGTCCTTGCCGCCCTTTACGAGCGACATCGACGCTAGCTCGTAGCCGGTGCCTTCCTTGGGCGCGGTTATGACGACCGGGGCTCCTCCGGCCTTGAGCTTGACCTGGTCGTGCGCGTAGCCGATCGCTATAGGTATCTCGCCTATGGCGACGCTCTTGCCGGGGGCCGAGCCTGACTTGGTGTACTGGTCGATGTTGGCGTCGAGCTTCTTCAGGTAGTCGAACACCTTCTGCTCGTCGCCCTTGTAGATGTAGCGGAGCGTGGTGATCACGTTGTAGGCGGTTCCCGAGGTGTTGGGGTTGGCCACGCGGATCATGCCCTTGTACTCGGGCTTCAGGAGGTCGGCCCAGCTCTGCGGCGGCTTGATGCCGAGTTCATCGGCGCGCTTGGTGTTGGTGACGAAGGTCAGGGGGCCGACGTACATGCCTATCCAATACCCGTCCTTGTCCTTGAAATCGGCGGGGGTCTTGCCCGCGGCCCTGGACTTGTAGGGGGTCGTCAGGCCTTTGTCCTTGGCGGTGATATGGTCGAGGCCGACGGCTCCTACCCATATCGAAGCCTGCGGGTTGGCCTTCTCGGCCTCTAGGCGGGCGACGACCTCTCCGCCGGAAAGGCGTACGAAGCTGACCTTGATGCCGGTCTCGGCCTCGAATTTGTCGAACAGGGCCTTGGCGAGCGGCTCTTCGAGCGTCGTGTACGCGCTGACCGACTGCTGTCCGGCCGCGAACGATACGACGAGCGCTAGGAGCGCTAACAGTACTACTGAACGCTTCATGTTTCCTCCAGGCGCGGGCATCGAGGCCCCGCGCGAATATATGGATATTCTAAGTGCAAGAAGCGCGATAACGCAAATCAATAAAGGTCGACTATGGCGACAAGTGTTTCGCTTTTCCGGGATGACGGCCCTTGTCGAGGCGTCGGCGGCGGTCGCGCCGGCTCTACGCCCGCTTCTTGACCCGCAGGGCGCGCGCCGCGTAGGATTCCGCATCCGGCGCGCCCCGCGCGGGCGCGCCGAACGGAAGGACTAGCATGAGCGACGAGCCCGGCGCGGAAGGAACGAGGAAGTTCCATAGGAATACCTTCGACAGGATAGACCCGGAGCGGAGGGCGATGATACTCAGGGTCGCGATGGCGGAATTCGCGGCGAAGGGCTTCTCGGCGACCGGTATCAACGAGTTGGCGAGGAAGGCCGGCATATCGATAGGATCCCTCTACTCGTATTTCGCCTCGAAGGAAGACCTGTTCCTCGCCGTCATCGACATAGGATCGGAGACGCTCGGACGGGAGATATCGGAGATCGACCCGGCCGCCGGGTTCTTCGCGAGCTTCGAGTCGCTCCTGTGGAAGGCGCGGGCCGCCGCCGACCGGTATCCCGAGCTTAATCAGATTTACCTCGACTCGACGACGCAGGGCATGTCGTCGCTGGCGGCGAGGCTGTCGAACAGGCTGGAGGCGGTGACCGCTGAGCTGTACCGCAGGATGTTCGAGGCCGGCAAGGCCTCCGGCGAGATACGTCCCGACGTCGACTCGGGGCTGGCCGCCTTCTGCCTGGACAACTTGGTCGTCATGTTCCAGTTCGCCTATTCCGGCGACTACTATAAGGACAGGATGCGTATCATGACCGGCCTCTCGGACGGCGAGGACATAGACGACGGGCGGCTCGTGGCCTGCATCGTGGACATGGCGCGCCGCTCGTTCGGCGCCCGCCCGTGAAGGGCAGGGAACCCGGCCGTGCCGGGAGCGCCGGCCGGAACGTCCTGCTCGTCGTCGCGTACGACGGGACCGGCTTCTCCGGATGGCAACGGCTCGGCGGAGGGGCCCGCACGGTGCAGAAGACCCTCGAGGACGCCTTGTCCGCGCTCCTCTCCGAGGGCGTCAACGTGGTAGGCTCGGGGCGTACCGACGCCGGCGTCCACGCCGACGGCCAGGCCGCTAATTTCTGGACTTCTTCCGCCCTGCCGGCGGGCGAGATAGCCGCGCGCCTGGACGGGGCGTTGCCTCCCGACCTGGCCTGCGTCTCGGCCAGGGAGGCCGCGGAGGGCTTCCACGCGCGCTACCGCGCCGTCTCGAAGACCTATGCCTACAGGTTCCACGACGGGCGCGCGCGCGACCCTTTCGAGGCCCGCTGGTCCCTGCACGCGCCGCGGAGGCTGGACGAGCGCGCGATGGCGGACGCCTGCGCCGCGTTCGCGGGCGAGCGGGATTTCTCGTCCGTGTCCAACGCCAAGGAAGACTCCCGGGCCTTCGTGCGCCGCCTCACGGGCGTCCGCGTCGAGCGCCGGGGCGATATCGTCGAGGTCGCCTTCACCGCCGACGGGTTCCTCTATAACCAGGCGCGCATCATGGCGGCCTTCGCGCTGGAGGCGGGGCTCGGCCGCGCGGGGCCCGGGAGCGTCCTCCGCGCCCTGGAAACCCGGGACCGCTCGGCGGCGCCCGGGGCCCTCGGGGCCTACGGCTTGCGCTTGGTGCGCGTCGAGTACCGCGAGGAGGACTTCCTCGGCCCGGTCGCCGGCTTTTCCGCCCGCGAGGACGGGCCTCCCCCGGGCCAGGCCCGGGATCGATCCTCGAGGCGGCCTCGGGCCTGAGGCCCCCGTTCCGCGCGCTTCTCCCCATCCCGCTCGGCCCCGAGCGCCCTTCGAGCGGGCCGGCTCTCCGCGCCGGCGCGGCGAGGGCCCTTCCCTGGCGACGGCTTCCGGGGGCCGTCGGGAAAGGGCCTCCGGGGGCCGTCGGGGGAGCCGCTCGGTCCACGCTGGCCCGCCCCGGAGAGGGCCGCGGCGAAGGCGGGCGGGGCGGGGCACTCGACGCGCACGGTGGCTCCGTCTGACGGCCTGGCTAGCGAAATAAGCGAGGCGTGGAGCCCGAGCCGCCCGATAGGGTCGCGGCGGGACCCGTAGCGCTCGTCGCCTACCACGGGGCATCCTACGGCAGCGAGCTGGACGCGTATCTGGTGCCTCCGCCCGGTCTCGAGCGACAGCTCGACGAGGCTGAGGCCGTCGCCCTCGGCTAGCACCCTGTAGCGCGTGACGGCCCTCAGCGAGCCGCTCGTTCCCGCGGGCACCTGCCGCACTCGGTACGGGTCGATCTCCGATAGCCAGCTGTCTAGGACGCCCTCGGCGGCCGGCATGCGGCCCTCTGCGAGCGCTACGTAGGCGCGCTCGTCCACGGACTCGTTCCAGGCCGACATCAGGGCGGCCTTGGCCCGCGCGCCCTTCGCGAACACGATGACCCCGGAAGTATCCCTGTCCAGCCTATGCACGACCGCGGCCCTGCCCTTGGGGTTGCGCTTCCTTATATGGTCGGTGACGACGTCGTAGAGGCTCTTCGACCTGGAGCCCTCCGGGGCTATGGTAGGAAGCCCGCAGGGCTTGTCGACGGCGACGATCTCGTCGTCCTCGTAGAGGTAGGCGACGCGGAAGCGGCCTCCCGCCTGGCCCCGCCCCGGGCCGCTCATAGGACGGCCTTGACGCCCGGTAGGGCGCCTATCTCGGCGTAGGCCGCGTAGAGGCCTTCCTTATCCGCGAAGCGCACCGAGCACGCGAGCCTACCGTACTTGGCGCTCGGTGAGGGTAGCTCTCGCGTCGGGCCCAGGGCCGCGCGGCGCTCGGTTAGGATGCGCCCTAGCCCCGCGGCGACGCCTGAGCCCTCGGCCAGCGTATAAATCACCCTCAGCTCGAACTCGATGGGATACTCGAGTCCCTCCGCCCCGTCGTCCGCGGCCTGCGCTGGCTCTTTTCCGTCCATGTCGCTCCAGTCTCCTTTACTCAAACGGTCACGTCGTTCAGCCACTTCTTCGAGGCGAGCCGCCAGACTCCGAGCCCGCTCTTGGCTACTTCGTCGAACGAGAGTAGCGCGAAGACGACCCACGGCTCGACTCGCAGGACGAAGGCCCCGAGCGCCGCGAGCGGCACCCCGAAAAGCCATACGCCGAATATATCGAAGAACGCGCCGAAGCGTGTATCCCCTCCGGAGCGGCAGATGCCTATGACGACGTGGAGGTTGAACACCTTGAAGGGGAAGATGACGGCCAGCGCGAGTATCATCAGCCTGGCCTGCCTGAGCGGCTCAGCCCCGAGCGCGAATAGCCACGGCAAGGCCAGCGAGGCGGGAATGAGGAGGGCGCCGGTCGCGACCCCGATAAGGGGCGCCATGATCGCGAAGCGCCTGGCCCAGGCGAACGCGGTGGCCCGGTCCCCCTCGCCGATGCGCTTGCCGAGCATGACGGCCGAGGCGTTGGCCGTGCCCATGAAGAGCACCATGGCGAGCTGGCTGACGGTGCTGGTCACGTTGTACGCGGCGATGGCCTCGGTGCCGACCCTGGCGAGTATGGCGTTGTAGCTGGTAATGCCGAGCGACCAGAGCACCTCGTTGACGACGACGGGAGCCGCTATGCGCGCGAAGCGCGACAGGAACCCGCTCCCCCACGATCGGAACTCCTTGAGCGTGCCCGCGGGGGGCATCTTCCTCGCGTAGGCGCCGAGGAAGACGATGGCGGTCTCTATGACGCGCGATAGGACGGTCGCGATGGCCGCCCCTCGCACGCCGAGGGCCGGCGCGCCGAATTTCCCGAAAATGAGCGCGTAGTTGAGGATAGCGTTGGTGGCGAGCGAGACGACCGTCGCGGCGAGCGGAAGCTTGACCCGCTCCACGCCCCTGAGCGCCAGCGAGAACGCGAAGCTCGCCGCCGCGAACGGGAAGCTCGGCGCCGCGAGGCGGAGGTACTCGGCGCCTATCCTGACGACCTCGGGATCCTTGGAGTACAGCCCAAGTATGAACCTCGGGAAGGCCATCGCAGCTACCATGAAGGCGAGCGCCGCGCCGAGCCCGAGCGCCATGGAGAGGCCCGTCGTCCTCCGGATTCCCGCCACGTCGCGCTTGCCCCAGTACTGGGCCGTGAACACGCCGGCCCCCGTCGATATGCCGAACAAGAGCAGCATGAGGAGGAACCATATCTGGTTGCCCAGCCCCACGGCCGCTAGCTCGACGGCCCCGAGGCGCCCGACCATGACCGTATCGAGCATGTTGACGCTGGAGGCGATGAGGTTCTGGAGCGCTATCGGCACGGCGATGCGCAGGAGGTCCCTATAGAAGATCCGGTCGTCCGAGGTCAAAGAAGGCATTTTATTCCTTTTCGCGTCGCGATCCCCGTCGGGGAGCTATCGTCCGCCGAGGCGCCTGGGCGCCGGGGCCTTGTCGTACGAGAGTATCTCCCGCTCCAGGGTCGTCCGGTAGTCCAGGAGCTCGAGCAGCATGGGCTTCTGGTCGGCGGGCGTATCGAGGCTCGAGAGCAGAGACTCGACTATCTTCGAGAAGGCGGCCAGGTCGGTGGCTCCCTCGATGCGGGGGCATAGGAGCCGGCCGGCGCAGAACGACCGCCAGCGGGCCGCCTCCGCCTTGGACAGGGTCCCCGGCCAGTTCCTCGCGAAGAGGCGCCGCACCAGCTGGGGCAGGCGCTCGTCGATGAACGGCGTGCCGTAGGCCCGGGGCCGCGCCTCGGCCGGGCCGACAGCGGCCACGGCCTCGTGGACCGCGGCCATGGCGTCCTTGTCCTCGTCCCGGAAGAACCCGCCCGAGTAGATGCGGTACTCCGGGTCGGCGTCGGAGGCCTCCTGCGGGGTAGGGGCGAAGACGGCCTGGAGCTTCTGGATGAGGTCGGGCTCGCGGGCCAGTCCCCGGGCCCGTTCCCGGGCCAGGCCCGGGTCGAGGCCTAGGCGGTCTGCCGCGGCCGCGTCTAGGGTCGACAAGGGCGCGAGGAAGGGGCAGCGGCCGAGCCGCACGTTGACCAGGGGGATGCGCTCCCCCTCGCCCAGCTCGGCCTTCCGCGTGAACACCCTGCTCCGTATCTCGTCGACGCCGAGCTCCACGAGGGGCGACGGATCGTACCGTAGGTCTATCGCGACGAGCCCGTCCCTGCGTCCCGGCACCATTCCTACGGGGGCTATTATCGTCGTGCAGCCGCGCTCGCTCGTATACTGGGCCGCGGTATGGAGCAGCGGCTCCCGGTCCGCGAGGTTGACCAGCGGCCTCAGCGAGTCGCGCGTCCGGTGCCGCCAGTACCAGTCGTACAGCCGCGGTTGGGCCTCCTTGACGAGCTTGGCGAGCCGCACCGTCGCGGCGATATCGTGGAACGCGTCGTGCGCCGACTCGAGCGGCACCGAATTGGCGGCCGCGAGGCCGCCGAGCCTGAAGTCCGGCTTGCCGTCCTCGCCGTCGGGCCAGGACAGGCCCTCGGGCCGCAGGTCGCGCGTCGCCCTGAACAGGTCTATGACGTCCCAGCGGGTATTGCCGTCCGCCCACTCGCGCTCGTAGGGGTCGAATAGATTGCGATAGAACAGGTTGCGTATGAACTCGTCGTCGAAGCGCACCGAATTGTATCCGGCGACGCAGCTGCCTGGAGCGAGCATCTCCGTCCGTATCGCCTTGGCGAATTCGTACTCCGGGATGCCTTTCTCGAGGGTCTCCCGCGGCGATATGCCGTGCACGAGGCAGGAATAGGGGCTGGGAACGTAGTCGGGCGATACGGCGCAGTAGAGGACGAGGCGATCCGATATCGGCTCTAGCTCGTCGTTCGTCCGGAGGCCGGCGAACTGCGCTATCCTGTCGTGCCTGGGGTCGAGCCCGAAAGTCTCGAGGTCGTACCAAAGAATGCTCGCGGCCATGGCGCGGAGTATACCCCGGGCGCGATAGCAGGGTGAAGGGCCGGCCCCGTTCATAGCGGGCTTATCGTGGGCTTATCGGGGCGATTCTCCTTGACAGCCGGGCCGTCGGATGGTACTGAATACCGACATGATGGGCGATGAACGCGCGATTCTGGAACGGTACCTGCGAGGCCGAGGATTCAAGATGACGAAGGCTCGCGAGACCGTCCTCTCGGCCTTCCTCGGCCTCGAGTCGCACGTGAGCGCCGACGCGGTCTACGAGGCCGCGCGCGCCATAGACCCGGGCATAGGGCAGGCGACCGTGTTCCGGACCATCAAGCTCCTGGCCGACGCCGGGCTGGCCCGCGAGGCCTGCCGCGACGACGGCGCCCGCAGGTACGAGCACGCGTATAACCACGCCCATCACGACCACCTGACCTGCGTCGCCTGCGGGGCGGTCGTGGAATTCGTCGACTCCGAGATAGAGCGGGCTCAGGACTCGGTCTACAAGCGCTTCGGCTTCGAGTCGAGCGGTCATAGGCTCGAGCTATTCGGCGTCTGCCCCGATTGCGCGAAGGCGGCTCCCGGACGGGCCGATCGTAGCTAGGACTACCGTAGCGGGGACTATCGCTTGTCCGCGAAGGAGAGGCAGAACTCGGTCCGGCCGCCTGCGCGCTCGAAATAGCCCTCGCCTCCGAGCTGGGAGGACATGAGGTCCAGCAGCGTCAAGCCGAGCCTGCCCGAGTGCATGACCGCGGCGTCCTCTATAGGAAGCCTGACGCCCTCTGCGAGGCCCTCGAATCCGTCGCCGTCGTCGCTTGCCGACAGCCTGAGCCCGTCCTGGTACGGGTGAAGCGATACGCGTATCGACAGCGGCTCGTCGGAGGCGCGGCCGTGCTTGAGGGCGTTGGTGACGAGCTCGTTGACTATGAGGCCCAGCGGCACGGCGACGTCCATGGACACCGAAACGCGCGCCAGGTCGAATTCGAGCGTCACGGGGTTCCTGGAAGCGCTCACGGCCATCGCGACGGCGTTGACCAAGTCCTTCAGGTACTCGTCTATGGCCACGGCCGAGAGCTCCGCCGTGCGGTACAGGCGCTCGTGCACGAAGGATATGGACATGATGCGCCCCGTCAGCGCGGCCGCCGCGTCCTTGAAGGCTGGATCGCCGGAGCGTCTCGCCTGAAGGCCGATGATGCTCTTTACCAGGTTCAGGTTATTCTTGACCCTATGATGCACCTCGCGGAACAGGGTCTCCCTATCTCGCAGCGCCCTGCGCAGCTCGCCCTCCGTCTCTTTCCTGAGGGCGCGCTCCGTCTCCAGCTTCTTGTGGTAATCCGAAAGGTACCCGACTACGGTGCCGACGACGAGCCCGGCGAGCTCGGCTAGCGGCTTTGAGGCGGGCGAGTACTCGGGGCGCCCGAGCGCCGCGAAGATGGCGAGGTTCGCCGGCAGGGCGAGCGCGCCGGCGGCCAGCCCGGCGGCTAGCCCGTAGCCTATCGACACGAAGAGGACCGGGATCAGTACGAAGAAGTTAGTTGAGACGCCGAAGCTGGAGCCGAAGGCGATCGCGGCCGCGGCGTATAGGACTACCGACGCGGATACGGTGACGACGCGGAAGCGGCCGAATAACCGGGCCCGGAGGACGGCTAGCGAGCGGTCGAAGGGGGAGAAGATCCGCGATAGCTCCAGCGGCTCCTTCTCCCTTTTAGTCACGGCGCGCCCCTCGGCTCACTCCGGGCCCCGGCCGATTAGTCGGCGTCCTTGGACAGCCCGAGTAGGCGCTTGAGCCTGCCTAGGAGGCCGGGTTTCTTAGCCGTCCCGCCGGAGGGCTTGCCCGCCTGCGCGGGCTTCCCGGCGGCGGATCTCGGCGCTGATTCCCGGCGCGGATTCGAGGCGGGGCGAGGGCCGGAACCGTTTCTCTGCCCGGAGCCGCCCCTCGAATCCTGGTTCCTGGGCTTCCTGTCGCCCTGGGCCGGCTTTGGCTGTCCCTGTCCTTGTCCCGGCGCCCCGGCGTACTTTTCCTTGTAGCGCCTCATGCGCTCTTCAGAGCTTACGGCGTAGGGATCGCGGCCGCCCTGGGCCGGGCGCTGGGCTTCTCCCTGCCTCGGCTGATCGGAAGGCCTCCTCTGTTCCGGGCGTCCCGCCTGGGCTCCCGGGCGCGGTCCGCGGGGCCCCTGGCCTCGCTGGCCCGATCCCTGGCCCCGGCCGTCCCGGCCCTCGGGGCGGG
>JAHIWG010000068.1 GCA_018816345.1 Spirochaetota bacterium
CCCGAACTTGTTTGGCATTCGTATCGCCGACCCCCATCGTTCGCGTTGCCGCGTCCGATAAGGATCTCCTTATCCTGCTTCTCCCAACCCTTATGCCTGTGTAAGAACTCCGCTCGACCTTGCATGCAACTTGCGTGCCAGGCCAGCTTCTCTATCGTGCCTTTCGGCGCGGCGCACTTTATAGCGCCTTTCGCTATTCTTTGTCAAGCGCTTCTCGAAAGCTTTTTTTTCTCGCTTCCGTAACGCCGCTCGCCGTCTCCGGCTCGCTCTCCAGCCGCTTCACTCGCGGCGAGGCAGAAGATACCCGAAGCCCCCCGCGTATGTCAACGCGGTTTTAATAGAATTCGTATGTAAATTCAACGATTTTCTCGTAGACGCAATAATACGTCTACGCCTTCGGCAAAACCGTAACCGAAGGGGCGTTTAGTCACGAATTTCGGAGGGCGTGTCAATAAAGCGGAATACTGTCCTACGTTGGCGACTCCGCACGAAAGAGGAAAATGACCGAACATCGGTTCGTCGTTCGGAGAATCGCCGAAATACATGACGGCCGCCCGATCGATGCTAGGATCGTAGTCGAATCGCTTCGTCAGGAAAAGCTCGGCCATCGATAGCTTATCGTAGGCCCCGAACCAGGCGTTGACGTGGATAGAGCTAACCTTCGCCACGGCGCCGCGAGCCTCGCAGAACGCCTTGACCCTGACCGCGAAGTCGAGGCCGTACCGGGGCTCCTCCTCGGCGAAGTCTAGGGCTACGTCGAAGATCCGGTACGGCTGATCCTTAGCGAGGCGAAGCCCTGGAAACGATTCGAGGGCGTCGCGGCCTAGCGATGACAACCGAACTCGGACAGCCTCCGGATCCGGGGCCGAGCCGTGGAATAAGCTCTCGAGCCTATCGCCGTCCATATAGAAGGCGAACGCTCCGTTCTCCCCTATTACGCCCCCGACGGGCCACTGCCTGGCGATAAGGTCGCACCAACCCGCGGGACGTCCCGTTACCGGAATAGCCGCGATCCCGGACCGCTCTAACGACCAGATGGCGTCGTAGGATTCCTTTAGGAGGCGGCCGTCCTCGGTTATTGTATCGTCGATATCGAAAAGGACGAATTTAACCCCGCGAGCGTCGCCCGCGGTCAGCGAGTCTATGGGGCGCATGGGTCAGCGGGTCTTGGCGCTAATTTTCCTGAACTGCACTATATAATCCAGGAACGATCCGACGGACAACGCGGCCGCGACGCAATAGAGCACGAAGACGGTCACGGAGAGAGCCTCGTGCGCGCCGGCTAACCAGCCGAGCGCCTGAACGCTCCACAGGACGAGGGAGACGGCTCCGGCTATCATATAGAAGACGGCCTTCGTCTTACCGCCCTTCCTGGCGCCCATCGCGACGCCTTTCTCAGCGAGGAGCTGACGCAGGAAGAGCTGGGAGAATTCCCGGTATATTATTATAAGGAAGATCCAGAGCGGCATGATGCCGGCGAACGAGAAGCAGACGAAATACGTAAGCCTGGCGAACACGTCCGCGAACGGATCGAACAGCTTGCCGAAACCGCTCACGGTCTTCATGGCCCTAGCGGCCATGCCGTCAAGCAGGTCGGAAACCTCGATCATGATGAACAGCGTCCACAGGACGGCGACGCTGGCCGTCGAGCTCAGCCCCATGGCACCGCCCCACATAAAGACGACGAAAAAAACAGGCGCCATCACCAGACGGCTCGCGGTAAGTTTATCTGCGAGGTTCATAGGGCCGAGTATGGCTATTTGACAGCGCCGGTGTCAAGTTGTATCATGCCCGCAGGCTCGGAACCATTATAGAACGTCGGCTTTCGAGGCGAGCGTCGCCGCGTCCGACGAGCCGGCCACCAAGGACGGATATGCTCGCCGAACGATCCAATCCCCAGCCCGCGTCAAAGCCCCTGCCCGCGACGAAACGGCTCGACCCTCTTTCCCGAAGCTTCGCCGGGGTGCTCGCCGCGTATCAATGCGTGCAGTTCGGCATATTCTCCGCGTATTCGGTGCCGCTCGGATTCTTGGGCCGGTACGCGATGCCCTTCGCCGCGTGCTCGATAGCCTTCCACGCGCTGATATTCGTGATGCTCGAGCTCTTCAAGGGCGATTTCGTCATAGAGCCGACGGGCCGGACGCTCTCACGGGTCAACCTCGCCAACGCGATAACGCTATTCAGGGTAAGCACCCTCCCGACGATACTCTTCGTGATTATAGCCAGCAAGGAGTACCCGATACGGTACTCGCTCGTCGCGCTCGTCGCGATAGTATTCGCGACCGACTTCCTGGACGGCTACGTCTCGAGGAGGAACCACGAGACCACCCGCGTCGGCAAGATGATGGACTCGGCTAGCGACTACTCGCTGCTGTTTGTCATTACCGTGGTTTTTTATTACTTTCGGATAATACCTACCTGGTTCCTCGCCCTGCTCGTCTTCAGGCTGACGGGACAGGTCGCGATGGTGGCGATAATACTGGCGGTCAAGAAGAAGGTGACCCCGAGGACCTCGTTCCTCGGCAAGGCCACAGTCGCCTCGACCATGGTGCTCTACGCGTTCGAGCTGTTGCGCTTCGTGGCGGACATTCCGCCGCAGGCGTACTCGGCTCTGGAGTACGCGGTGGGCGCGATAGTGGCCGTGTCCGTCGTCGACAAAGTACTGATAATGAGGCGGGACCTGAAGGCCCGGCCGCGAGCCCTCGGCGAGGCGGGCAGGCTCAATCCTATTGCGTTTGGAGAGAAGAATGCCGATTAAGAGCGCGCTCGAGATAGCACTCGAAAGGACCAAGGACCTCAAGGCCGACCCCAAGGCCATAGCCGCGAACGAGGCCAAGCTAGAGGGCAAGCGGCTCGCGGGCGAATACTT
Source organism: Spirochaetota bacterium (assembly GCA_018816345.1). Classification (GTDB taxonomy): domain Bacteria; phylum Spirochaetota; class Spirochaetia; order Treponematales; family UBA12059; genus SZUA-370. The sequence goes on from JAHIWG010000068.1 coordinate 2,870, forward strand.
GGCCGCGGCGGCGGAGGTCGATTTCCCCGCCAGGTTCTCCGCGATAGCGAAGGACAAGAAGGAGCAGGCCAGGGAGGGCGCCTTCGAGGTCTTCGCGTCGCGCATACAGCTGCCCATAACCGCCCTCGCCGATCCTGACGCGGAGCTAGCCCCCATCGCGGCCGGGATAAAGGCCTTGAACGTGGCCACCTTCGGCGAGAAGAAGATCCAGGCCACCTTCGACCAGCTAGGAGGCTTCCTCAAGCAGTACCTCGAGGACGCCAAGAGCGTGGAAGAGGCCGTCAGGAAGCAGTACGCCCCGAGGCTCAAGCAGAAGGAGCAGGAGATGGCGGCTAGGATGGGCCGGCCGGTACGCATCGATCCTATGAACGACCCGGAGTTCGCCGCCTTCTACAAGCAGAACGTGGGCCAGATGCGGACGCAATACCAGAACGCGCTCGATAAGGCCAAGGCCGACCTAGCGGCGCTGTGCGGCATCAAGAAAGCGGAGTAGCTAGCCGGTCCGACGCTGGGAAGCGCCGACGCGTACCGCGAGCAGGGCCACGTCCGACGGCCTGACGCCAGGCACCCTGGAGGCCTGGCCGAGCGACAGGGGCCTCGCCGCGGCTAGCTTCTCGACCGATTCGCACGACAGCCCCGGGACCGCCGAGTAATCGAAGTCCGCCGGCAGCCGCGCGGCGTCCAATTTGCCGAGCCTCGCCGACAGGCGCTCCTCCTTGGCGACGTAGCCCTCGTACCGCAAGTCCAGGACGACTCCGGATACCCATTCCGCGGGGAACGCAGCCGCTCCCGGCTCGACGAGACGCACGTCCTTCTCCGCGACGCGGGGATCGCGGAGCGCGCGCGACAGCTCCTCGCCGACGTGCGGCGCGAATGCCGGGTCGAGGCCGGCGTCCTCCCGGGTAACGCGGCGGGCGCGGAGCAGCTCCCGTATCGCGTCCATGGCCGAGGCCTTGCGCCCGAAGCGCTCGGCGCGATCGGCCGAG
>JAHIWG010000008.1 GCA_018816345.1 Spirochaetota bacterium
CGCCGTCACGGCTTCCGTTCGCGCATGGCGACCGTTGGTGGCCGCAAGGTCATCCGCGCCCGCCGCGCCCGCGGCGCGAAACCCGGCGGCGGGAAGCGCTTCGGGGGCGCCGATCTCGCGCACCCTGGCCATGACGGCGTCGGCGACGGCCGCGGCGGCGCGCGGGTCGCGCCCGAACGGAGCCCCGCTTCCGCGGGCCGCGGCTCCCGGTCCGGCCGAGTCGCGCGCGTCGAGGAAGGCCTCGGCCGCGGACCTGGCCTCGCGGGCCGTCGAAGAGGCGTCACGCTCGTCCGTCCGTTTCGTTCCTTCCATATCAGCGTCTACCTTTCCAGAGGCGTCTCGGTTGCTCTTTTTCCTCCAGGCTTCGCGACAGCTCCTTGCGGGCCCGGAACAACCTCGTCTTGACGGCCTCCTCGCCGAGGCCGAGGGCCTTCGCGACGTCCGAGACGCCGAGCCCCGCGAAATAATACAGCTCGACGGGAGCCCTGTACGCGGTCGGCAGGGACGCCACGGCGGCCCGTAAGGTCTCCGCGGCCAGCGCGTCGACCGCGATCAGGGCGGGGTCGGACGATTCGGAGGCGGCGTCGCCTACCGCGAGCGCTTCCCGGCCCGCCCGCTCGACGAGCCCGGCCGCCGCCGCCCTCGACGCGTACCTCGACTTGACCCTGTTCGCGGCGATGGCGAAAAGCCACGAAGCCCAGCTCCTGGACGGATCGTACGAGCGTAGCGAGCGGAAGGCGCGGACGAATATATCCTGCACGGCGTCCTCGGCGTCGGAATCGTCACCGAGCCGGGCTCTGCAGAAGCGGTAGAGGCGATCGGAGTATCGGTCCACGAGCGAACGGAACGCCTCCGTGTCGCCCGATACGACGCGCCCGGCTATCGCGGCGTCGTCGTCATCGTAGTCGTTCATCGGACGACTACTATATCACGCCGACGCGCCGGACGACGAGCTTCCCGGCGATCAGGGGGCGGGGCTTGCCGAATGTATGCAACCTGCCGGCGGAGCGGGCGGTATACGTCGGCATGGGAGCGGACGAGCGACGCGCGAGGCTCGGGGCCCCGGTTTATTCGAGGAGGTCGACGATGAGGAAATCACTGGCGCTAGCCGCGATACTTTTGGCGGCGGGCGCGGCTTTCGCCCAGGACGTCGAAGCGCCGACGACGGAGGAAATCGCCATGGCTATGCTCGCGACGAGAGCGGCGCAATCGCGTCTTACGGCTCAGGACGCGGAGGCCGCCGCCAATGCCTTCAAGGCCCTGATCCAGGCCGGCATAGAGCTGCGGAACGCGTATCGATTCGTCTCCGAAGCCTTGGACCAGGGCCTCAAGACCCGGGAGATGACCAGGCTCGTCGAGCAGATACGGCTTCGCCTGCGCGAGGATCAGACGCCCGCCGAGCGCGAGCTAGCGCTCGAGTCCCTGACCAGGGAACGGATCCAGGATCGGCTCCAGACGCGGACTGAGGCCGAGACCGGAGCGGGATCGGCCGAGCGCGTCCGGACCGAGACGAGGACCGAGACGAGGACCGAGACGATGACGGAGACGAAGGCCGAAGAACGAGCCGAGGATCCGGATAGCGGAGCTCAGGCCGGCGCCGAGGCGCAGCCCGGCAAGAAAAGGTAAGGAGGAACCATGAAAAGCATTCTTAGGCTAGGACTGGCGGCCTTGGCCGCCATCGCGCTCGCCGGCGCGTGCGCCGACTCGACCGCCGTCTCGGTCGGCTTCGCCCTGACCGACGCGCCTATCGACGAGGCCACGGTAACGGAAGTGAACGTGACGGTAAGCTCCGTGGCGGTTAACGAGAGCGCCGACGCGAGCATCGCCGACGGCGACGGCTCGTGGAAGGTACTGACCTTGGAACCGGCGCAGACGTTGAACCTGCTCGCTCTTCAGAACGGCATCGCCGACGAGCTCGGGGCCCTCGTCATGACGGGCGGCACGCAGATAAACCAGATACGGCTCGGGGTAGGCGCTGTCGAGATAGTGGACGGCGGCACGAGATACCAGGCGAGCATCCCATCCGCCACGGGGCTCAAGATAGTCAACGCATTCCAGGTCCCGCTAACGGGCGCCGTGACCATCACGGTCGACTTCGACGTCAGGAAATCCATAATCGAGAAGCCTAACGGCACCTTCACCGTCAAGCCGGTCCTGAGGGCGGTCGTCGATAACGAGGCGGGCAGGATAACCGGGACGGTGCCGACCGGGACGACGACGGTCTATGCCTACGCCGACGGCACGTACGTCGCTACCGAGGCGACGACGGCCACCGCCGACGACGGGCTGTTCTTCACCGGCGCCTATACGAGCACCTGCGTGAAGGCGGACCTCTCCTACGTGCTGGCGTTCCTGGAAGCCGGCGTCTACGACCTGTACGGCGTCGACGCGACCGGGGCCGTCACCTGCGGGCTGGGCGACGTCGCGGTAGCCGCCGGAGGGACGACGCCTAGCGCCGCCCTGGTAGCCGTCCCGTAGGCAGGGCGGCCATGGCCGCTCGACGAGCGGAGGGCCCCGGCGCGGCAAGGAACCGCGCCGGGGCTTTTTCCTGCCCTTCGCGGCTACCGCGGCTATCGCGGCTATCGCGGCTAGGCCTCCGAGGCCAGCCGCCCGAGCAGGGCGTCCGCGCGGGCGCGCCAGCGTTCCATGTCGGCGCGGGATTGCCTGACGAAGGAATTGGACTCGGGCGAGCCCAGGACGGCCCGCATCTCCTCCTCGCCGCGGAACGTCGCCTTGCGGAACCCGTTGGCGTAGTCCTTGCGGCGAGTCAGGTAGACCTGCTCCTCTATGAAGCGGGTCGTATCCATGAATCGCGCTACCTCCTTGGCGAAGGCGGGCTCCTCGAGGGTCTCGGCGCCGTGGAGCTCGCAGAGGGTCGCCCAGGCGTGCTGGGCCTTATCCAGGGGGTACTCGGCCCAGAGGCGCGCGTACTCGCCGTGCGCCTCGTCCCAGCCGTTGACGGTGCCGTCCTTGATATCGGATATCAGCGCCTCGACCTTCTCGCGGGGAGCGAGCTGGCCGCCGAGGTTCTCCCAGTCGGTGACGCGCGAGCCGGAGAGCACATCGGAGGCGTCCTGGAAGGTGGCGTCGGGGCGCTCGGCGAAATAGGCTATGAGCACCCGCATCGCGTACCAGCGTAGCATGTGGCGATAGGCCTTGTACGCGCGCCTGGGCTTCTGGATGACCACCCGTCGCCTGGAATTCTCTATGCCCGAGGCAAGCACCTCGAGGGCGTCGACCTCCTCCTTGGGGCCTAGGAGCAGCGCGCGCCCCTTGACCCTGGCCGCCTCCTCGTCGGTGCCCTCGACCATCGCCTCGGCCCCCCCGGCGGCGCGGTACCAGGCGCGGCCGACGAAACGCTCGAGCAGCTCGAGGGACGCGAAGGCCTCCTCGGCGATATCGGGGGCGAACGGGGAGAACTCGATATTCTGCGCGCGGCTATGGCGCTTATCCCGCGATCCGAATTTGGACTCGTTGCGCAGGAGGGCGTACATATTGTACATCCACCAATACGCCGGCATGATCTCCAGCCTGTCCCGCGCCGAGTCGTCGGCCACGAGGGCGAAGGGGAAGGGCACGTCCAGCTCGAAGCGGTAGTCGCCCTTGGCCAGGAGGCAATACGAGGCGAAGCGGGAGCTGTGCTTGACCGAGGTCGAGAGGCCCGGCCAGAAGCCCCGGCCGGCGTCTATCTCGCCGTCGTTGGCCCTCGAGTTATGGTTGGAGCCTATCGTCGCGCCGGCGGCCATATTGGACTGGCCCCGCACGAGGGCCGCGATGAGGAAGCTGGTATTATGGTGCTGCTCGTGGGCGGGGAAGATCAGGTTGTTGAGTATCTCGCAGCACGACACGGTGGAGTTGTCGCCTAGCACAGAGTGTATCAGCCGCGCGCCGTACTTCAGCGCCGAGTTCGTGCCCATGACGAAGCGAACGGCCTTGCATCCGTAGAATACGCGGCAACCGTAGCCGACGATCCCGTTGACCAGCTCCACGCCCTCGCCTATCTGCGTGCGCTCAGTCTCGCTAGACCGGATCGTCAGGTTCTTAAGCTTATTGGCGCCCTTGATATAGGCGCTCTCGCCTATCCTGACGTCCTTGATGATGTGGTTGCTCTTGAGCACGCAGCCCGAGCCTATGACGCCGTACTCCCCGCGGCGATGCTCGAAGGCCGCCTCGGTCATCTCCCTGAAGCGCTCCATCAGGACGGAATCCTCGCGGCGCTTCGCCCACAGGTAGGCGTCCGCGCATATCATGCCGTCGAAGGCGAGCACGGAGCGCCCGCCCGCCTCGTTCATCAGGTCCAGCCAGACGCGCACGTCCTCGGATTCGCCCTCCTTGACGATGCCGTTGCCCCATTTCGCGTGGTCCGAGACGTGTATCTCGTCGTTATTGAGCAGGATGCAGCGGTCCCCGACGATGTAGTGGGCCAGGTAGTTGCACGCGTGCACCGCGCATTCGTCGCCTATGTCGCAGGCTATGACGCGCGAGTCGGTGATGCCCGCGGGTATCATCATGTCGTGGTGCTCGAGCACGACGCGCTCGAGGCGCCCTATGCGGACGAGGCCCGCGAACTCGCTATTGCGGATGAGCGTCGCGTCGAACGGCTCCCTAACGAGTATCTTGCCCCAATCGGAGCAGCGGTTCCCGTTCTTTATCAGAATCTCGACGTCCAGATGGCGGAGCGAGCGGTACGAGTCGAGAGGCTTATCGAGCTGGCCGTCGCGGAGCCTATACTCGGTCTCCCCCGGTCCCAGATACCTGGGCGAGACGAAATCATGGCCTAAGACCGCCTCGGAATGGACAAGGATGTCGTTCATGGTAGCCTTCCAGACGTTCGGTAATGAGGACCGCCTACGTCCCCTCGCTCTTAATCGTAATAGGAACGGCCGAGGTTTTCAACACGCCCCGGGCCGTCCCCCGCGGCCGGGGGGGCGATTTCCAGGCGTCGAGGACGCGCTATTATTGACAAAGCGCCTAGCGGCGTGACATGGTAGCCGCATGGGCGCACCCGTGTACGCGGTCGACGATCCGGCGGACCTGGACGTCGAGAAGGCCGCCTTCGAAATCTTCCCACTCCTTACAGGCACCGACAACTCGGTATTGCGACGCGAATACGGCTCCGCGCTAGCCGACATCATCGGCGGCCCCGGCGCCTTCAGGAAGTACGCGGTAGGCAATTCCGGCGACCTGGCGTCTAAGCGCGCCCACCTCCTCGAAGTATTCCGGGAGAACGTCCGGCTCCTCGTCGCCAAGACCTGGGTGGACGGCAAGGACGAGGCTAAGAAGGCCGAGGCGCTCGCCCTGCTCGAGGCGTTCGTCGGCATGATAAACGCCGAGGACTACGCTAACGCCATCGCGGCGTTCGTCCGCGTCTCGGACTCGGTGGCGACGCTGCTGTTCGGCGAGGACCCCCGCGAGGCAGGCTTCATGGAATACGTGTTCCGCATCGATCCGCGATTGGGCATCTTCTACTGGTACTCGGATCAGCTACGCGCGCAAGCGCGGGTCGACGAGGATCTCGCGCAGATAGAGCTCCTCGTCGGCGTCTACGCCCTCGCCAGCTTCTAGCCAGCCTCGACAAAACCAGCTCCATCGCCGCCTAAGACGCGGAGCCCCGCGCAATAGCCCTAAAATCTAACGGGCCGATGTCGATAGTCTAATCGAGGGGCATCGGCATTCCCGCGCGCCCGGGGCGGCCATGGGGCCGGACCTACGGCGGGGCGGCGGCCCTCCGATGCACGGTATCGAAAGAAGGCTGGATGAAGGACTACGGAGCGCAGCGCACTGTCATAGCCGTGATAGGCGGAACCGGGAACCTGGCGACGAGGCGCATCGTGCCGTCGCTCTACCGCCTATACCGGGCCGGGAGCCTCCCGCCGGACTTCGAGGTCGTCGGCATAGCCCGCCGTCGGCTAGGCGAAGCGGACTATCGCGGCCTCCTTCGAGCCGCGTGCGAGGAAGTGGACGAGGGCTTCGGCTCCTCGTCGTGGGAAGCGTTCTCGTCCCGCGTCCGCTTCCTCAGCGGCGACGCGGCCGACCGAGGCCTCTACGCGAGGCTACGGGCCCTATCGTTCTCCGCGCCCGGGACGAACGGCCTCTTCTACCTGGCCTGTTCCTCCGACCGTTTCGGCGTCGCGGCCTCGGGGCTGGCGGAGGCGGGGCTCGCGGGTATCGGATCGGGCGCGAACGGCTATAGGAGGATCCTCGTCGAGAAACCCTTCGGCACCGACCTATCGAGCGCGAGGAGCCTGAACCAGCATCTCCACGAACACTACGACGAGTCAGATATATTCCGCGTAGACCATTACCTGGGCAAGGACGCGGTGCAGAACATCCTGTACTTCCGCTTCGCCAACTCTATCTTCGAGCCGCTCTGGAACCGTAAGCATATAGAGCGCGTAGAGATAACCGTGGCCGAATCGAACGGCATCGGGGCCAGGGGCGAGTTCTACGACGCGACCGGCGCGGCCCGCGACATGCTCCAGAATCACCTCATGCAGCTCTTCTGCCTCTGCGCGATGGAAGCCCCGTCGAGCCTCCTGTCGCAGGAAGCGATACGCGAGGAGAAGGTCCGCGTGCTGCGCGCCTCGGCCCACGCCACGGCGGAGACCGCGCCCGCGCTGTCGGTACGAGGCCAGTACGGATCGTACCTTTCGGAGCCGGACGTCAGGCCCCGCTCGACGACGGAGACGTTCGCGGCCATCAGGCTCGACGTGGATAATTGGCGCTGGGCCGGCGTCCCCTTCATCCTGAAGACGGGCAAGGCGCTGGGCACCAGGCGCACGGAGATAGTGGTGCACTTCAGGCAAGGCGACACCGACGTCCCCGGCCCGGCCCTCGACGCGAACCGCCTCGTGCTGCGGATACAGCCGGACGAGGGCGCGGCGCTACGCTTCAACGCCAAGGCTCCCGGGGCCCAGAAGGCGGAGCGGGAGGAACTCGTCGGCATGCGCAGGGACTCCGGGGCCGAGGCCTCAGGTTCCTACGAGCGGCTGCTGTCAGGGGCCATGGCCGGGGACCCGACGCTGTTCATCCGCTTCGACGAGACGGAGGAAGCGTGGCGCCTGATCGACCCGATACTGAGGTGCTGGAACGATAGCCCAGCCTCGGAGCTAGTAACCTACGCGGACGGGAGCGACGGCCCCGACGTCGCCCGCCTCCTCGAGGCTTGGCCTACGCGGAACGACGCGAAAGCGGCGTGTTAAGCCCGCGGCGCAGCGCCTCCATGGGTCGCTGAGGGTCGCTACAGGTCGCTCTATATGATTAAATTTCTTGCGTATTCACCGGTTCGAAGATACACTGGTGCCTTGTCTCCTCTTTAGGTGCGCCCTTTCGGGCCGAGGCCTGGAGAGGAACGCAAGGAGGAATCAAATGAAGAAGATAAGCCTATTCTTAGTAGCGCTCGCCCTCGTAGCGGCCCTGGCGGGTTGCGGAGCCCCGAAGCAGACCTTCGTTTCCATCGCCTCGGGCGGCACGGGCGGAACCTATTACCCGCTCGCCGGCGCGATGGCCACGATCTGGAACGACGGCATCAAGGGAATGAACGCCGCGGCCCAGACCACCGGCGCCTCGGTCGCCAACGTCAACCTCCTCCGCGAGGGCAAGGCCGACGTTATATTCGTGCAGAACGACATCGCCTACTACGCCGTCAACGGCCTCGAGCTGTTCAAGGACAAGGCCTACCCCGACATGAAGGGCCTGGCCATCCTGTATCCCGAGACCTGCCAGCTCATAGTGCTCGCCAACTCCGGCATCAAGAACGTAGCCGGGCTCAAGGGCAAGAAGGTGGCCGTGGGCGCCGCCGGCTCGGGCGTAGAAGCCAACGCCCGACAGATCATGGCGGCCGCCGGCGTCACCTACGCGGACATCCAGGTCCAGTACCTGTCGTTCAACGAGGCCGCCAGCAACCTCAAGGACGGCAACATCGACGCGGCCTTCCTGACCGCCGGCCACCCGACCGCCGCCGTCCAGGACATCTCGGCGACCAAGGCGATTAACGTCGTGACCGTGGACGACGCCATCGTGGCCAAGCTCCAGTCCACCTATCCCTTCTATACCAAGACGATCATCCCGGCCGGTACCTACAAGGGCGTCGACGTCGACACCCAGACGGTCGCGGTCCAGGCCATGCTCGCGGTGTCCTCGAAGCTCGACGCCGCCGTCGTAGAGAAGATGCTGCAGACGATGTTCGCCTCGGCCGGCAACGAGCGGCTGACCGCCGCGCACGCCAAGGCCGGCGCCATGATCGGCCTCAAGAGCGCCAGGAACGGCATGTCCCTCCCGCTCCACGCCGGGGCCGAGAAGTACTACGGCAAGGCCGGGAAGTAAGGTATCGGATAGTCGCGGGGGAGCCGGCCGGCCCCTCCGCGCCTTTCGACGCGCTACCGTACGGAGCGCGGCGGTGGCGCTCGCGTGCGCCGCGTCGGCGCTCCGCTGGATAGGCCCCGGGCCGGCCCTGAGGATCTACGGCGGATCCGGCGTCCCGCTAGCGACGATATCCGTTCCCGCCGGCTTCACGCTCTCGTTCATCCATTCCATTAACCTGTCGCCCGTGGACGAGGCTTTCAGCGCCGGTACCGACGGCTACGTCACGCTGGAGCGGATGCTGTTCGACCAGATGTCGACGGGAATGCCGTCCGGGGACGAGGACGGGTTCGCGGTAGTGGGCGGGAGATTCTGCACGACCCCGTATCGGCGCCTGCGGGAGATAGCCGTCCGGGTCTCGCCGATACCCGGGCACGACCTGCGCGCGGGGGGGCGCGTACGACCGTTGACGCGCTGGGCCCCGGCCGGCGGCCTGCTCGTGATGCGCGCCGTGGCTCGGCCCGGAGGCGTCGTCCCGAGGAAGCTC
>JAHIWG010000009.1 GCA_018816345.1 Spirochaetota bacterium
GTTCAAGGACGATAGCGCCTCGTACGGGACTGAAAGCCTCGCGGCGACGGCGAATAGATCCTCGCCGCCCGAGGCTATCCACGTGCAGATGAATAAGTCCGGGAACTCGGAGCCCGAGCGCTCGGCTTGATACCCTTGAGACAATGAATCCTGGACTTGCCTGAAAATTATATCTCGAGGAGCGAGTCTGCGTATAACTGGATAATCAGGGGGGGCCGCGAAAGATAAGCCTGCGGAGGCGCTCAATGCGACGGCTATCGCTACGCTCGCGCGCTTCACGTATCCGAAGGCCCGTCCGGCGCTACGGGGGGTCGGGGTAAAGCAGGCGATAACGCGGCCGCTGGCCTCGGGGACCGCCTCTTGCCGATTCTAACGACTGCCGAGTAGACTATGCCCGCGATTATGAGTACGAGCGACAGAGCGGTAAAAAGACGCGTATGGGCCGTCGCCAGGTACCAAATCGGCCAAACGAGGGCGCAGGAGCAGGCCGCGACGGCTATCGCGCCTATGAATCCAAGCAAGGCTCCCCTTAGCGCTCCCCGCGTAGCGCCTTTTCCCCGGTTCTTCAATCAGCGACCCCTACAGCCAGCGGAATCAATCGTATATACGCTAGGGCCAGGGCGCATTCGGCGTCGCCTAGCCTCCTAGCGACTTTATCGAGCAGCGCGCCGGGTACCCGGCCATCGATTACGGCATCGTAAAGCTCCGCTACGACTGGGGCGGCCTTCCATCGGCGAGCCAGTAGCGCGCACAGCGCCGCGGCTTCGGCTTTCTCTTCTTCGCCCAGGACCGGCTTGGCCGCGTCGGTCTTGTAGAAGGCCGCGGGACCGAGGGCCAGGGCCTCGTCCCGCCACGCCTCGACGAGATCGACGACGCGGCTCTCGTTGAAGTAGACGGCGTCGATCGCCCTGCGCAGACTCAAAACCGTCCCTAAATGCCGCTGAGACGACAGGGCCCTCCGCTCGCTTCCGAAGAAAACGGCGGCGGCGGCTAAGACCCCGAGCCCCAGCTCATCGATGATCGGGACCGGATCCCGGACCACTATGGATAGGAAGAGGTATGCCGCGATAAACGTGATCGCCGCGGCCGCGAGGCGTAGGTAGTAGCCCTTATTAAGGTAATGGCGGCGCGTGCCCTTCTCCATCCTCGCGTACAGCTCGGTACGGATCGAGTCGGCGTCCCTCAGCGATTCTCCGGTACCGAAGCGCCCTTGTATGGCTACCTGGTCAGCGTCCTCGAATACATCGCCCGTGTCGAAGGGATGGAGGATTATTGGAGAGTCGCCTCTAAGAAGGAAAACGAAATCAGTTCGCGTCATTGATTAGTAAGGTACGGTCGGCCGATCCGAGCTGTCAAGCTCCCCGGTTAGATAAAACCGAATCGGCGAGGTCCTTTAGCATCGGGTCCTCGGGCATCGTGCTCGAGGCGACGCTGCGGTTTATCATATACACGCCGTCTACCAGGATAATAACGTCTTCCGCGCCCGGTTCGTCCATCGGAATGGCATCGCTAGGTTCTGTATCTGAGATAATAGGTAATTCCTCTATCGCTTGGCCCGAGATCGCGGGACGATGGTAGGAGAACGCGCTCACGCTCTTCATTCCGATCGGGCCGCCGAGCGGCTCAAGTTCGTGAATCTCATCGTCCTCTAGCTCGAAGGCCTGCAGCTCTTCTATTTTATCCCGCAACTCGGCGGATAGCATAGATATCTCGTCCCCGAAATCTTCTATGGAGTAATCGGCCTCGGAGACGGGCGGCTCGACTAGCACAGAGAAGCTCTTATCGTCTATCTCAAGGAATCCATCCTCATCGCTATACCCGTCGAGGCCGCTGAGGTCGAGGGCGCTAAGGAACAGGTCGAACTCGACCTCCTCGAGCAGTTCCTCCATAGCCTCTTCCGCGATCGTCTCCTCCATATCGAGTTCCGGTCCCGATCCTAAGTAATCGGAAGCCGGCCCGAGGCCCAATCGCGATACTGAATCTGCGAGAGACTCGAACGGCGACTCGAACACGAGGTTAGACATTTCGTCTCCCTCGACAGCCGGCTCCTCGACGGGCGCGGGACCGTCGGCTACCGCCGCTTCGTCCTCGAGATCCTTATTGTTCGCCGACCAGGAGTCGAGATAGCCGATGACGTCGGCGAGGTCGGTTTCTTCGACTAGTTCTAGTCCCAGGCTCTCGGGAATCAGCGGCAGGTCGTCTTCGTCGTCCAAAGCGAGGGCGAGCGCCTCCGCTGAAAGGCTACCCCACTCTATGGTCTCGGAATCGCCTATCTCGGAGAGTCCCTCTAGCGTTTCAAGGGTTTCGCTAGGTCCTCTTGCATCGGCTATTTCCGCGGCTACGGCCGCGACCGTACCATCACTCTCATCTAGTTCTTCTAATTCTTCAAGTTCCTCAAGCTCTTCTAGCGTGCCAGTTTCGTCAAGCCGAGCGGCGACGACGGGCTCCGCCCGTTCCTCTTCCTCAAGCTCCTCAAGCTCCTCAAGCTCCTCAAGCTCCTCAAGCTCCTCAAGCTCCTCAGGCTCTTCAATTTCATCAGCGGATGGGAGCGCACTAGGCGGGACCGCGTCCGAGGATACTACCTGCTCGATAGCTTCTGTTGTGGCTTCAGATTCCTCGAGCTCAGCGAGCTCTTCAAGTTCTTCCAAGTCCTCCACGGTATCGATAGCGGAAGCTTCAGAAATCCGAGCCTCTTCGATGGATTCAAGCTCAGCGGCTTCCGCGAACTCCTCGGCTTCCTCGAGTTCCTCGGCTTCAGCGAGCTCCTCGGCTTCAGCGAGCTCCTCGGCTTCTTCGAGCTCCCCAGCTTCTTCGAGTTCTTCCGCTTCCTCGGCTTTCTCGATCTCAGCCTCAGAAAGCTCCTCGGCTTCTTCGAGCTCCTCGGCTTCCTCGAGCTCCCCAGCTTCCTCGAGTTCTTCCGCTTCCTCAGCTTTCTCGATCTCAGCCTCAGAAAGCTCCTCGGCTTCTTCGAGCTCCTCGGCTTCTTCGAGCTCCTCGGCTTCCTCGAGTTCTTCCGCTTCAGTCAGCTCAGAAAGCTCCCCGAGCTCCTCGACTTCCTCGGCCTCCTCGAGCTCGTCAGCCTCCGTCAGCTCAGAAAGCTCCTCGAGCTCCTCGGCCTCCGCGGGTCCCAAGACAGGCATGGCCGGCTGAGCGGCCTGCGTAAGCGCGATAACTGCGGGCGCAGGCTGGGCCGCGCCTATGACGAACGAACCCTTGCTTAAAGCTTCCTTTAATAGCGCCTCGAATCGTGCCATATCGACGCCGCCGGAACGTTCGCCGGGCCTCTCGCCGCGAGAAGTCATGACGGCTATGATCTCATCCCATGACTTGTCGATGAGGGCGTCCACGTCGAAGGCTCTCTTGACGGCCAGCTTTCCGGCGCTCTTCCTGATGCGCTCTTTCGTCTCCCCTCGCCTCGCCTCTAGCTCGCCCTTCCATCGATCTATGTCCATGTCGCCCTTGCGTTCCAGGTATTCCTCGAGGAGCTCGATCTGGAAACGCTTTATGCGGGCAGCCAGGATAGCGAATCGATCCTGGCGAAGGTTGAGAGCCAAGAACAACGAAAGATAGACGGTTACGAAGAAGGCCGAAAGAAGGAGCCAGCGGAAGGACTCCGGCATCACGAACCACGACGACGGGACTAGCCGGCCCAAGAGGCCAGCGTCGCCGCGCCGGGAGAAGAGGACGAACGCTCCAGACGCCTCGGCGGCGCCGATGGGGACGGGCTCGGCGTTCGGTCCGGACGACCATAGCGAGGCGACCCGGGAAACGAGATCCTGGCCTCCCCACGACGGCGCGCCGAGGAGCACGCCCAGGCTTCCGACGGCTACGACATCGTCCCCGAGCGGGATCCGGCCGTCTTGGACCAGGCTTTCTATGAGCCCGGAGAACGAGACGTAGAATACCGCGCTGCCGCGATAGACGTCGAAGGCGTCGACGAACGGGAACCTATACGCGAAAGCCCGTTTCTCCGGAGAAGTCGAGACGGAACCCTCGGAGCCCTCGGGCTCGGCGAGGGAGGCGTACGCTTCGTCCCCGGCCTCGCCGTAGTTCCTGTATATGACGCGCAACGACTCTGATCGGAGTACATCGCCGGAGAAGGTACTGAAATGTACGCGGACGCCGTCCTGGTCTATGAACCTTACGCCCATCAATCCAGGGGTCGCCTCGCCGAGGAGGCCGAATGCTTTCGTCCTGTCGAAGGCGTCCTGCGCGCTTTGGTTGGGGAGGAAGCTCCTCCGGACGAAATCGTTCTTGAGGAGCTCCGAGAACCTCTCGGCGTTCCGTTGGTGGTAGGCGTTAGCGGAGGAAGCGAGCCCGTCGACGGAGGCTTCCACGGTGCGCTTCACTCGCTCGTCGAAAAAACTAGTCTCGATGACTGAGAATAAGCCAGAATAAGCCAGCGCGGCGAAGCCGGCGGCCAGCAAGGTGGAGACGAGTAGGCTTACGGAGGCTTTCTGTCCTACGGTCATCGCCTTCCTAACTTAATAAGCATTCGATTCATTATCGGCCGGAACCGCGCGGGGATTGAGGCCATCCTTTGCTTGTTCAGCTCGACGTATAATAATATACTGCATGCGCGCGGCGCGCCAAGGCAAGGCGGCCGGTCGCCTAGGAGAAACAATGCACGTACGTGATGTAAGCCTCAAGATAAAGGTATTGGCCATGACGCTAGCCGGCGTCGTCGTCATAGCGCTCATAATCGCGAGCATGTATATACGGGATATTTCGAAGATCGCCGAGGAGAACATACTGGAGAAGAGCCGGGCCGTAGTTTTCACGGTAGAGGCCGCGCGCGAGGCCATGGCCGAGAAGCTGGCGCAGGGCGTCATAACGGACCTGGAGACCCTTGCATCCGAAGGCGATAGGGAAAAGCTCCTGGCCGCGGTGCCGATAATAACCGCGATAGACGTGGCGTCGCGCAACGCCGAGGCTGGCAACTATGCCTTCAGGGTCCCCAAATTCGAACCGAGGAACCCCGCCAACGAACCCGAGGGCGTCGAGATCGAGGCTCTCCGGCAGCTCGAGTCCGGAAAGCTCGACGAGTACGTCGTCGCCGAGCGTCATCAGATCCGCTACTTCAGGCCGGTGCGGCTGTCGAGCGAATGCCTCCTCTGCCACGGAGACCCGGCCGGCGCTCCGGACCCGGCGGGCGGAGTCAAGGAGGGCTGGCGAGAGGGAGAAGTACACGGGGCGTTCGAGATAATTAGCTCCCTAGACGCGGCCAAGGCTATAGGCTCCAAGGCCACCGTCAACATCAGCGCCTTCACGGGGGGCGTGATGCTCTTACTGGGCGTCGCGCTTTTCTTCATCGTGCGATTGGTGCTCAAGCCTATAGTCTCGTACGTGGACGCCTTCAAGGCGGCGTCCACGGGAGACCTGACCGTCAGGGCGGAGGTCCGGGCCAAGGACGAGGTGGGCCGCATAGCCCATTTCTTCAACGACTTCATCGGGACGCTCGAGGGCATGGTCCGCGAGGTAAAGGGAGTCGCTGGCTCGACGGAGCGTATATCGCAGGACCTGGCCGCGAGCTCCGAGGAGACGGCCGCCAGCCTCCACGAGATACGGGTCAACACCGAGGGCATGAAGAACAAGATAATCCACCTTGATAGCGAGGTCTCGTCGTCGTCAAAGTCGGCGATCGACGTGGACGTCTACCTGTCGCGGCTGTCGGAGCTCATAGGCGACCAGGCCTCCGCGATAAACGAGTCCAGCGCCTCTATCGAGGAGATGACGGCCAGCATCACTAATATCGCCAAGGCGGCGGAAGAGAAGCTCAGGATAGCCAGCGAGCTCGAGACGACCGCCCTCGACGGGCAGACCGAGATGGAAGAGACCGAGCAGATGATAAAGAAGGTCGCCGCGAGCGCTAGCGTCATCATGGAGATGATACAGATCATCCAGGATATCGCCAGCAAGACCAACCTCCTCGCGATGAACGCCGCGATCGAGGCCGCGCACGCGGGCGATTTCGGCAAGGGCTTCGCGGTCGTGGCCGACGAGATAAGGAACCTGGCCGAATCCAGCGCTGAGAGCGCCAAGCAGATAACGCAATCCCTCGGGGAGGTCGCCGACTATATCTCGGTATCGGAATCGAGCACCGTGAAGACGGGAGAGATCTTCAGCCGCATCGTCGACCAGGTCAAGGACGTCGCGATGAGCATGTCCGAGATGAAGAACGCCACCCACGAGCTCTCCATAGGCGCCCAGCAGATCCTCGAGGCGCTCGGGTCGCTCGTATCCACGACCGAGGAGGTCAAGGGCTCGTCGGTCGATATGAAGGACCGGGTCGCGGCCATAGTCGAGGCGATGAGAAGCGTCTCGGCCATATCCAGCGATACGAAATACGGGATGGAAGAGATAACGCTCGGCATCAACGAGATATACAAGGCCGCGGAAGCGATATCAAAGGCGGGCGGGGACAACTCGGAGAGCGTCTCCGCGCTCAAGGAGCTCGTCGAGCGCTTCACCGTAGGGAACGAGGCGACAGGCGCATAGCCGTCCGCGGTCGTTGCGCGCCTGTCGGGTTTTTACATATACTCTCCGCGCGGCCGATCCCCCTGGTCGCCGCGCGGAGGGATGCCATTGAATCGTACTATCGCGGCGGTCGCGTTTGCCGCAGTCTTCGTCTGCGCGGCCAATGCAGACCTGTTCTCTCCGGATAGGCCCCTCGAGACCTTAGAGACCGAGTATTTCACGTTTATCTTCCCTCTCGAATCCGAGCCGGCGATAGAGTACCTAGCCTCGTTCGCCGACGGCGCCTACCGCGAGATCGCGTCCTTGCTGGGGACGACGCCTAAGCACCGCATACCCGTGGTCATGACGCCGGATTCCGAGGAACTGAGCGGCTACTTCACCTGGCAGCCGTACCTGCGGATAGTCCTGTACCAGGCCCCGATAGACCCTAATTCCACGCTCGGATGCTACGACGACGACCTTCGCAAGCTGTTCTACCACGAGCTCACGCACGCGGTCTCGATGACCGTGCGCTCCGGTTTCGAGGACGCGCTCGTCGCAATATTCGGCTCTCCGCTCGGCGTATCGACGTACCTGAGCCCGCCCACGTTCGTCGAGGGGGTCACCGTGTCCTTCGAGAGCCGAGACGGCTTCGGAAGGGCCGCGGATCCGCTCTCCGGCGCCTATCTAAGGCAAGATAGCGTAGAGGGCCGCTGGAAGACGTTCGCCCAGGCGTCCGGCGCCTATGACGGCTATCCCTACGGCGCTCTATACTACCTATACGGCGGCTACTTCTCGCGCTACCTGCAAGCCAGGTTCGGCATGGAGGCCTACGCCGGAATTTGGAGGGAATTCGGCGCGGCCTCGGTATTCAGGAGCCTCGACGACGGTCTGTTCGGGCCGGGCCGCTTCTCGAAGGTCTTCGGCATAAGCCTCTCGGAAGCCTGGGACGACTTCGGCGAATCGATGAAGCCCAGGCTCCCTGTTATCATGGCCACGGAACCTCTCGCGAGGCCGTCGGTCGTAAGCGCCATAGCCGGAAACGGCGACGCTCTGTACTTCGCGGATTATCATAGCGAGACGGTCTACGCTATGGCGACGGGTTCCCGCGAAGCGCCGGGGGAAGCGCCAGGCGAGGTAAAAGCGCTGTTCAGGGCGGGCGCGAAGGTCGAACGGCTAGACGTGGCGAGGGACGGCTCGCGGATCCTCGTCTCGACCGTGCGCTACGAGGCTGGATTCCCCAGGCTCGTCCTCAAGGAGTGGAACGCCGAGACTGGCGGGCTCGCCACCCTACCCGCCCAAAAAACGAGGGACGCGGCCTACCTTCCCGACGGGACGGGCATCATAGGCATCTCCATAGACGGGTACCAAACGAACGTCACGCTCGTCAGGGGAGACCGTAGCGTCGTGCTCCTCAGGGGGACAGAGCGTATCGGGTACGCGTCACCCGTCGTCTCGGCCGACGGCGAGACCGCCTACGTCCTGGCCAAGGAGGGCGGGAAGGTCTCCGTCGTTCGCGTCGGACTCGAGGGGACTGGTATTTCGCGCCTTGAGCTGCCCGATTCCCTCTCGTGGGTCAGGTACCTTTCCCTAGGCGACGACGGGGTCCTCAGATTCTCTTGGGACGACGAGTCGTTCTACCGGCTCGCCGAGCTCGACGGGAATACGCTCAGTTACCAGACCGTTCCCCTATCGGGCGGCGTGCACAGGCCCGTACTGGCTGGCGGCCGGGTGCGCTACATCGGCAGATTCTCTGAAGGGATGGCGCCATGCTCCTTCCCGGAGGACCGGGGCCCGTTAGCTTTCGTCGAGGCCTCCGTAGGATGGTCCGACGCCGGCGACCTCGGGACCGCCGCCTCGGTATACGATTATCCCTCTACCCGCGCTTACGGCCGCTATAGCGCCCTAGGCTGGTTGGCTCCTCGCTTCTGGCTGCCCGTCGGATCGGGCGACGAGCGCGGCATATCGACGCTAGGCCTCCTCTTCTTCATCGCCGACCCCGCCGAGCGGCTGAGCGCTACGCTCGGGGCCGACTGGAACCTCAGGGCCTCGGCCGTCGACGTCGAAGTACAGGCCGACTGGTCCCGATTCGCCTTCCCGGTAAGCCTGAGCGTAGTCGATTCGTTCGAAACGTACGGGACGGGCTCCATCCTCAGGCGATCGTCGGCCCTGCTGGGCGCGGGCGACGCCGTCCCGCTATTCTCCGGCGGGACGGTATCGTGGAGCCTGGACGCGGGGCTCGCGGGCTACGCGATCAGCGAGACAGGCCCCTACGCGGCGTGGTCCGACGCCGCGGCCACGTTCGCGGCCTCTCTCGGCCTGACGGACACGACCGCGCCGACGGCCGACCCCGAGGCGAGGACGGGATACTCGATCTCCGCCCTCGCCCGGATCGGAGCGCCCGCGCTTCCCGTCGTCGGCCCGCCGTCGGTAGGCGTCGAGGCCTCGGCGAGGGGGTTCCTCGAACCGGCCGCCCTGGCGTTCTCCGCGTACGGAGCTGCCGCCGTCGTCGGGGGCGTACGGTACGGACCGCGGGGACAGGTCTCCGCCTCGGGGATAGAGCTATCGAAGGCCTACCCCGCCTGGGTAGAGTTCGAGGACGGGACGTCCGGCTCGTGGTTCGCCCAGGGCGAGGCGAGCCTCAGGCTGCTCGGGCTCGAGGCTCAGGCGGGATTAGGGCCCCTATACCTGAACAGGCTGTCCATCAGGATGGGGGCCAGGGGCTACGCCGCGGGCGAGGCCGCGGCGGTCCTCGACGCGGGATGGTCGGCGTTCGCCCGGGCCAGCCTCACCTGGACGCCGGTGATAGGCGCCTTTTCCAAGGTGCATCCCGTCTCGTACCTGGAATTCTGGTGCCGCCCCGATCGGGCCTCCGCCGGGGCCCTGCCGCACGGGATAGCCTATATGCTCGTAGCCTCGTACTGAGGGCCAGCCTATGCGAGCGAGCGAGCGCTTTACCGACGAGGCGGCGGAAGCACTGCGAGCGGCTATCGCCGACGCCGGATATAACGAGGTCTTCGCCGCCGGCAGGCTAGACGAGCGCGGCCTCGTGTGCGAGATAACGGTCGGCGCGCGGGGCGGCCCCGTGAGCGTCCCGGCGATCGCGGGATTCCTAGACCGCGGCGACGTGCTCATCCACAATCATCCCTCGGGCTTCCTCGAGCCCAGCGACGCCGACCTGTCAGTAGCCTCGAGGGTCGGCGAGAACGGCGTCGGCTCCTATATCGTCGACGGCGACGTCCGCGAGGTGTACGTAGTCGCCGAGCCGGTGCGGGCCAGGGCCCTCGTCGCCGTGAGCCCGGGAGAGCTCTCGGGGGTGCTCGAGGAGGGCGGCAAGCTAGCGGCCCTGCTACCCGGCTACGAGCCGCGGCGCAGCCAGATAGAGCTGGTCAAGGCGATAGCCGAGGCCCTGAACGGCGGGTACGTCCTCGCCGCGGAGGCGGGCACTGGAGTGGGCAAGTCGTTCGCGTACCTCATCCCGGCGTTCGCGTGGGCCGCCCGCAATAAGGAGCGGGTAATAGTCTCCACGGCCACCATCAACCTGCAGAAGCAGCTGATGGACAAGGACATCCCCCTCGTCGCTTCAATCTTCAGGAAGAAGCTCAAGGCCGTGCTGGTCAAGGGAAGGGGCAACTACCTATGCAGGACCCGGCTGCTCGAGGCCATAGAGGAGGAGGGGCTCTTCGCCGGCGACGACCATCCGCTCCGTCAGGTCGCGGCCTGGGCCGAAACGAGCCCGACGGGGGACCGCGCCGACCTGTCCTTCTGGCCGGAGGAATCGCTCTGGTCCCGCGTGCGCGCGGAGGCGGACGACTGCCTCAACATGAGGTGCCCGCACCGGGAGTCGTGCTTCGTCCTCAGAGTCAAGCGCGACTCCGCCGACGCCGACCTCATCGTCGCCAACCACCACGTCCTCTTCAGCGACATCGCGGCGCGGTCGGCCGGCGCCGGCTACGAGTCGACCGCCGTCCTACCGCCCTATAACGCCGTCGTATTCGACGAGGCCCACGCGATCGAGTCGAGCGCGACCAGCTTCTTCTCCGAGGAGCTGACGCGCTTCTCCGTCATCAAGCAGAGCTCGCGGCTCTATAGGGAGCGTCGAGACCGGAAGTTCGGCATAGTCGTCAAGCTGCAGAATCTCAAGGGGCTCCCCCCGGCCGTGCTTAAGCGGTTCCCCGACTCCGCGGACGCCCTCCTCGCCGCCATGGACGCGGCCGATTCCTCGGCGCTGGGCCTAATCGGGAGCGGCATGAACTATCGCCTGGCGGCGAAGAACCCCGAGGTCGAGGCCTCGGTCCTGAAGCCGCTAGGCGTCCTCGAGCGGGCCATACTCTCGGTCGCGGAGCTGCTCAAGGACGCGCTCGACGGCGTGGCCGAGGAGGACGAGGCGGACCAGTCGGTCCGCGAGGCCGAGCTAGCCTATGCCCGGCTCTCCTCGCTCGCCGGCGTCTGCGCGCGCTTCTCCGGCTTCGACGAGGACGCCGATCACGTGTACTGGCTGGACAAGGGCCGCACGAGCCAAGGAGAGGCCTTCGCCCGCTTCTGCGTGACCCCGCTCGATATCTCGACGACCATGAACGAGGCCGTCTTCGACCAGTACAGGACCGTCGTATGCCTATCGGCGACCCTCGCGGTCGGAGACTCGTTCGAGTTCTGGAGCCGTCGGGTAGGCCTCGCGTACTCGGCCACGCGCGCCGAGTGCATGGCCTTCCCCTCGCCGTTCCCGTTCAAGAGCAACGCCCTGCTCGGAGCCGCGAGCGACGCCCCGACCCCGGACTCCCCGGGCTGGCAAGCCTGGATCAACGAGGCCGTGTATACGCTCATAGAGGCGTCGGGAGGCAGGGCGCTCGTGCTCTTCACTTCCTACGCGGCCCTCCGCGCCGCCTGGGACTCGGCGAAGCCGAGGCTCGACGCGCTTGGCATATCGGCGTTCCGCCAGGGCGACGACGAGCGCGCGAGGCTGATGGACTCGTTCAAGGCCGACGTCTCGAGCGTCCTCTTCGCCACCGACTCGTTCTGGGAGGGAGTCGACGCGCCCGGGGAAACGCTCGAGCTCGTGATCATAACGAAACTGCCCTTCCGCGTGCCTACCGACCCGGTCCAGAAGGCCCGGGCGGAGGCCGTCGAGCGGAGGGGCGGGAATTCCTTCATGGACCTATCCCTTCCCGAGGCGGTGATACGGTTCAAGCAAGGTTTCGGCCGCTTGATCAGGCATTCCGACGACCGGGGCGCGGTAGTCGTGCTAGACGTGCGCCTGCTCGCGAAGCGCTACGGCCGGGTATTCGTGTCGTCGCTACCGGAGACGAGGTCCAGTTTCGGGCCGATAGAGGCGGTGGCCGCGGACCTCCGCGCATTCATCGGTAGACCGCCCGGCGGACCGCGGGTACAATGACGCCATGGCAATCTACTCGCTGAAGAACGTCGTCCAGAGATACGACTGGGGCTCGCCTACCGCCTTGCCGCTCATCCTGGGCAAGGATAACCCCTCGGGGGAACCATGGGCCGAATTATGGATGGGCGCCCATCCCAAGGCTCCGTCCATCGCCGTCGACCCCTCCACGGGAGCCGAGGCACCTCTCGACGCGCTGATTTCGGACGCTCCCGCCGCGGCGCTCGGGGAGGAGACGGCCGCGCGCTTCGGAGGCGTCCTTCCCTTCCTATTGAAGATACTATCGGCGGCCAAGCCCCTGTCCATACAGGCCCATCCGTCCAAGAGGAAGGCCGAGCACGGCTTCGCGCGCGAGGAGTTCATGGGCATCCCGCTCGACGCGCCCGAGCGCAATTACAAGGACTCCAACCATAAGCCGGAGACTGTAGTGGCGCTTACCCGCTTCGAGGGACTCTGCGGCTTCAGGGCGCTGGATGATATAATCCAGAACGTGAAGCTTCTCGCGCCGAGCGACTGGGAGCGCTACGCGGGACGCTTGGCGCGCGATCCTGGCAGGCTCGAGCTATCGGTTTTCTTCTATACTTTCATATCGCTCGCGGATGAAGAGAAGAAGAAGCATCTTAATAGCGCGCGCGCGCGGAGCGGGAGGATAGTCGAGACGGAGCCCGCCGGCAGCGTAACGAGCAAGCTCTTCTCGCGGGTCCTGACTCTCATGGAAGCCTATCCGGACGATATAGGGGCCCTCGCCCCGCTTATCCTGAACCTTTTCGAGCTCGAGCCCGGGCAGGCGCTCAATCTCGCGGCCGGAGTGCCGCACGCCTATCTGGGCGGGACGGCGGTCGAGATCATGGCGAATTCCGATAACGTGCTCCGCGGCGGGCTGACGCATAAGCATATGGACGTGCCCGAGCTGGTATCCGCGCTCAGCTTCGAGAGCGCGAGCATCGAGCCGCTCGCCCCGGTCGCAGCCCCCGACGGCTTCAGCCTCTACCCCTGCGATATCCCGGACTACTCCATCTCCAAGGCCGTCGTCGACGGCCTTCTTAGGACGAGCGGCAGGGCGGCCGCCCCGGAGATAGTGCTCTGCGTAGACGGGAGCCTTGAGATCAGCGCGTCGAGCGGCGCCTCCGTCCCATTGCCGCGAGGAGCCTCGGTATTCGTGACGGCCGACGAGGCGGAGTATTCCATCTCGGGCGGCGGCACGGCGTTCAGGGCGAGCGTCCCGGTATGACGCTCTGGGCGGACGCCGACTCGTTGCCTAGGGAAGTCAAGGATCTCATAGGGCGGCGCGCAAGCTCTTCCAGCGGCGATTTCCCCATCAGGGCCGTTTTCGTAGCCAACAGGTCGATGCCGCTACCGCCCGGGAAGAACCTCTACGCCGTCATCGTAGGTCCGGCCGGCGCGTCGGCGAAGCCTCCCGCAGAAGCATCGAAGCCTCCCGCAGAAGCCTCGAAGCCTCCTTCCGTAACTTCGGCGTCTCCCGCCGCGAAAGCCTGCGATAACGCCGACGATTACATCATGGACTCGGCCTCGCCGGGCGACGTGCTCGTCACCAGGGACTTGCCGTTGGCCGCCAGGGCCGTCGAGAAGGGCCTCGTAGCGATAAACGACCGCGGAACGCTGTGGACAGCCGGCGCGCTACGCGAGCGGGTATCGCTACGGGATCACATGGCGACCCTACGCGAGCTCGGCGTCGCGCCGCCGTCGCCGAAGGGGCGCGGCTTCGGTCCCAAGGACGTCAAGGCCTTCGCCGACGCGCTCGACAAGGCTATTAGGACGGCCTCGATCGCTCAGCGGACATAGCGCGCCGCGAGGAATTCGTAGCGCGACGATAACAGGGCGCTCTTGGCGAGGGTCTTAGGCGTGAAGCGGATCGGCGATGAAAGCACCGCCATCAACCGCGCCGTCTTGTCGGGGCTGAGCTTGGAGACGGGCGCGCCGTAGTATAGCCGGGCCGCGGCCTCTATCCCGAACACTCCCTTGCCCCATTCCGCCCAGCCGAAGTAGAGTTCGAGGATGCGCTCCTTGGGCAGGAGGGCCTCGAGCTCGATCGCGACTATCAGCTCGAGATACTTCCTCGCATAGCTCTTGAACGGCACGAGGAACAGCGTCCTCGCCGTCTGCATGGTCAGCGTCGAGCCTCCGTACATAGGCCTGCCTATCCGCTTGTTTACCTCGTAGGCCCGTTCGAAGGCCTCGAGGTCGAAACCGGGATGCGTCCAGAATTTCGAGTCCTCGACCGAGACGAGCATCCTCCTGGCCAGCCTGGGGACGCTCTCCAGGTCCGTGCGCACCGGTCTCTCGATCTTCCACCCGTCGACGTACTTCCGGTACACAGACAGCGTCGTCGCGGCGGGATCGACGAAGGCGAAGCACGCGACGAGGAGGGTCGTCGTCCCGATGAACCAGAGGTGCGCGATCGCGACGACCGCGGCGACGCGCCTGCAGGCCTGGGCCGCACGGGACGTTAATCGCCCGAGCGCCGAGATAGGGGCCTTTTTTAGGCAGCTCCCAGAATCGTGCTTTAGCCTAAAAGCGAGCCGAGAACGTCGGATGGCGCGGTCGAATAGAATCGTAATCATCGGCTGCTATACTATACTATCGGCCTCTATCAGACTAGCACCGGTCGCGCGAGAGTACATACACCCCAGTATCGTTATATATAGCCCTGTATTCCGCAACCTTAATAGACCCGCAAGCGCTGAACGCATGATTCCCTTGACAGGACCAGGGGTCGAACCTACCCTGTAACTGCTTAAGGAGGAATCAATAATGAAACGTCATGTGGCGATCGTCGCCGTCCTCGCTATCGCGACGGCCTTCTACGCCTTCGCCGACGAAACCCCGATCTCCGGGCTCCATCGTTATTCTCTTGGCAACGGGCTCGAGCTGTTCGTGCTCGAGAACCACGCGGTGCCGCTCTCCAGGATCCAGATCACGTTCCGTTGCGGTTCTATCACGCAGGAACCGGATACCGCCGGCCTATTCCACCTCTACGAGCACATGCTCTTCAAGGGCAACTCGAAATACAGGACCGAGACGGAATTCTCGGCGGCTATGACCGACCTCGGCGTGGCCGAGTGGAACGGCGGGACGTCCACGGAATACGTCACGTACTACTTCACGGTTCCGTCGGACAAGACCGAGGCGGGCCTCGAGTTCTGGTCGTACGCGATGCGCGAGCCTTTATTCGACCCCGCCGAGCTCGGGATCGAGCAGGGCGTCGTGTCTAACGAGATCAACGGCAACCTATCGGACCCGGACCGCGTCTACTCGGCGGCCATGGACAAGGCGCTCTTCGGCAAGTACCCGTGGCGACGCGACATAGGCGGCAACGAGGCCGTGATCCGGTCGGCGACCGTCGAGACGCTCAGGGCGATACAATCGGAATACTACCTGCCCAATAACGCCGCCCTGTTCGTCGGAGGAGACGTCGATCCCGAGGCGGTCTACGCCATGGCCAAGCGGTGGTACGGCGAATGGAAGGCCGGAGCCGACCCGTGGAAGAACCCCGCGCCCGCGCACCCGACTCCCGGAACGGAGACGCCCGTATACCTTGCCTACCCCGACGAATCCCTGCCGGAAGGCATAGCCTATATAGAGACCCGGTATCGCGGGCCCGACGTGCTCGCCGAGCCCGCTCCGACCTACGCCGCCGACGTCTGGGGCTACCTCATCCAGGCCCCCGACGGACGGTTCAAGACATCGGTATACGACGCCGTCCCGGCGCTCTACGACAAGGACTATATAGGCGGCTACTACTACACCCAGCGAGACGGCGGGCAGGTCTCGTTCTATACCTACTGCTTCGTCGATCCGGCCTTTCCCCTGGCGGAGCGCGCGAAGGCGGCTTTCAAGGGCGCCGTCGTCTCGGGCGAGGTCCAGGCCATGGTAAGCGACGCCGCGTACTTCTCTGACGATGATTATTCAGTCGTCAAGCGGAAGATGGAGGACGAGCAGATACTCAATCTCGAGACGCCCGAGAAATTCATCGAGACCCTGTCGTTCTGGTGGTCGGTGGCGTCCACGGACTACTTCTTCAGGTACGTGCCTAACATGAAGAAGGTCCAGCGCTCCGATATCGGCGCGTTCCTCACGAAGTTCGTGCTATCGAACGTGGAAGTGATGGCCATTCGCATGAACCCCGCCGATTTCGCGGCCGAGTCGGAGTCGCTCGCCGCCGCGGGCTTCGCTACTGTCAGCGCCGAGACGGCGTTCTGGTGGAAGGACGGAAAGAAATGATATACAACGAATCGACGCCTAGATCGCCGGAGCGCCGCCCCTCTGCGCCCGTCGCCGTAGCCTTGGCGGCGGCCGCCCTAGCGGCGGCGTTCGCCGCTAGCTCCTGCGTCAGCTCCCCCGAGCCGGAGCCCGATCCGGCCGCATCGGCGCCCGTAGCGGCCGCGCAAGCCGCGCCGGCCGCCGCGGCCGCTACGGGGACCGCGCCGGAACGGACCCCGTGGTCCCTGCCCGGCGAGCCCGTTTCCGCCTGGACCATGCCTTCGGCCCCGAGCGCGTTCATGCGCGCCAACCTGCCGACCATAGAGACGAGGACCCTGGCGAACGGCGTGACGCTCATCGTGAAGAAGAACCCGGCCAACCGCGTATTCTCGATGAAGATAGCCTTCCGCGGGGGCTCCGCGATGACCGGCCCGGAGCGCGCCGGCATCGAGGCCATGACGCTGGCGATGCTAGCCCGCGGATCGACCGCCTACCCGTACGCCGCGCTGCAGCGCGCCCAGTACGAGCGCTCGAGCTCGATAGGCTACAGCGCCTCCAGCTACGACTGGGCCAGCTTCGACCTGAATACCATCGACAAGTACTGGGACGAGATGTTCGCCATCTACGCCGACTGCGCGCTCTCGCCCGCCTTCGACCCCGCGCAATTCGCGGTCGTCCAGAACGATTTCAAGGTCAGCATACAGAAGTCCTTGGCGGACCCGTATAATTTCGCCGTTACGCGGCTCCACGGCAAGATGTTCGCCGGGCATCCGTACGCGGCCGAATTCGGCGGCAGCGCGGAGTCGGTCGCCGCCATCACCCTCGACGACGTGAAGGCCTACTACCGCGACGCCATGAGCGCCGACAGGATGGTCGTCGTAGCCGTGGGTAATTTCGACGCGGACGCCCTGGCCGCCTCTCTGAACGCCACCGTCGGATCGATGCCGAGGAAGGGGATCGCCGTCCCCGCCGTCGAGCGCTTCGAGCCGAAGGAGGCCCTCTACCTCGAGCGCTTCGACAAGTCGAAGGGCGTCGCGTACGTCCGCGGCGACTTCCCCATCGCCGATCCGAGGAGCCCCGACTTCCCGACGCTCCAGCTCGCGTTCTCGATGCTCGACGAGCTCCTGTTCAGCATCGTCAGGACCGACCACGGCGCCTGCTACTCCGTCTGGTCCAAGGCCTTCGGCTTCGAGAGCGCCTACGGCTCGCTCGTCGTCTACAAGACGGACAGGCCCGGCGAGGCCAAGGGCTGGGTCGACGAGGCGATCGCGCTCCTGGCCTCCGGCAAGACGCTCAACGTCAAGGGCGGAGACGAGAAGTACGCGCCGATAGCCTCGACGATAGAGGCGTACAAGGCCAAGTACATCAACTCGTTCTTCGGTAGCCAGCAGACGAACGCGGAGACGGCCGCCCAGCTCGTCGCCGGCAGCGTCTATTTCGGGGACCACCTCGAGTACCTGCGCTTCATCGATAAGGTCAACGCTATACGTCCGGAGGACGTAGTGGCCGCGATCAAGGCCTACGTGGTCGACGCGCCCGTCAGCTGGATAGTGGTGGCGGACCAGGGCACGCTCTCGAAGGTCGACGCGACCCGGTTCGAGCGCTTCACCGGGACGGTGGAATAGCCTATGCTAGGTCCGCGAACTCGGCTCCGGCCGCGCGGGCCAGGTCGGAGGGCGAAAGGATCATCTGGAGCCCCCGAGCCCCGGCGCTGACGGAGACCGTCTCCCATAGGGAGGCGGTCTCGTCTATGAGGACGGGGATCGCCCTCTTGACGCCGACCGGCGAGCATCCGCCGCGGACGTAGCCCGTGAGCGGCTCGAGCTCTCGCAGGGGCAACGGTTCCACCGACTTATCGCCCGAGGCCTTCGCGGCCTTCTTGAGGTCTACCTCCGCCGAGCCTGGCACGACGCACAGGAAGGGGCCGGTGGACGAGCCGCGCACCGCTATGGTCTTGAACACCCTGTCTGGATCCAGGCCGAGCTTGGCCGCCGCCGAAGCGGCTGACAGGTCGTCGTCCGACCAGGCGTACTCGCGCGTCTCCACGGCTATCCCTAGCGACCGAACGATGCGGAGCGCGTTCGTCGTCATCGGTGGCGTTCCCTAGCGCTTGCGCCTGAAGACGCGGTAGTTGATGTTGGGGAAGATGTTATTGCGCTTCTCGAGCCGCGTGAGCCACTCCGTCCCGACGGTATTGGCGCACAGCATCTCGTAGATGCGGTTGAAGTTAGTGACGGCATCCTCGATCTGCTTCCGCGCGAAGGATCCCGACTTGCCGGCGCGCAATAGGAAGGGCCAATCCGACGCCTGGGCGAGCAGTACCTCGCGGGCCGCCTGGTTGAGCACGCGCTCCCGCAGGCCGCTCTCGTTGGGGAAGCGCTCGGCGAGCTCTATCATACGCTCAATCATCTTGAAGACGTGCCGATACACCCAATCGTTCGACTTCTCCATCCAGACGCCGCCGTACCCCCCGTCTCCCCAGGAGGCGTACTCGGGCACGGACTCGAAGTTATCGGGATACGAGCGACGGTACTCCGAGAGCGTGATGAAGCGCAGGCCGTCTACCCCTTGGGCCTTCCTGAATATCGATTCTATCCACTGAGGCCCCTCGAACCACCAATGCCCGAATAGCTCGGCGTCGTACGGGGCGACCATCAGGGGAGGCCGTCCGTCCATGTGCGCGGCCGCCGCCGTCGCCTGGCCTATCCTGTCGCGTATGAAGCGCTCGGCGTGCTCGGCGACGCGGCCCCTGGCCGCATCGGGGGAGTACGGTATCTTCTGGTCGCCCTTGCCCGTGATGGCCCAGTACTTGAAGCCCGTGAAGGTCCGTATCTGGTTCTGCTCTATATACGGCCCGACGTACTCGAGCGGTAGGTCGAAGCCTATATCGCGGTAGAAATCCCTGTACGCGGGATCGGCGGGGTAACCCTTGGTCTCCGACCAGACCGCGTCGGTCGCGGCGACGTCGCGGATGAAGGTCGTGAACCCGTTAGGGCACGACACCGGCGCGTACGAGCCCTGGCGCGGCGTGGGATCCCCGAGCAGGGCGCCCCTCGTCGAGACGACGCTATACTGCAGGCCGTAGGCGCTCAGGGTCTCCTCGACCCCGGGGTACCAGCCGAGCTGAGGCATCCAGAAACCGGAGGGCGAACGGCCGAAAGCGGCGCGGAACGATACGACCGCGGCCTCGACCTGCGCGGTCGTGGCTTCCGGGTAGTTCCTGTATATGGGCATGAAGGCGTTAGTGGCGCCGCTCGTCATCAGGTCGATACGGCCCTTCTTATAGTAGAAGTCCAGGGCGCCGAGTATATTGCCCCCGTACAAGACGGTGAAATCCTCGTAGTTCTTCCTATAGAGCTCGTAGTAGACCTCGGAGAGCGGGGCGAATACCGGGTTGCCCGAGCAGCGGGCCTTTTCCTTCTCGGCCAGCTCTAGCTGCGAAGACAGCCACGAGACGTATCGGGAACGGAGCAGAGAATCGCCGAGCATCGCCTCGAGAGTCGGGGAAAGCGCTAGGCTGATCTTCCAGGGGACCTTGTCCGCCTCGAGCCGCGCGAAAACCCGGAGAAGGGGGAGGTAGGTCTCGGAAATGGACTCGAAGAGCCAACGCTCCTCCAGGAACCTAGGGTAATCAGGCTGCCGTACGAACGGCAGGTGCGAATTTAATACCAGCGCTACTAATCCGCTTTCCACGAAAGCCCTCCGTTAGTCGTCAAAAGCGCCGAGGATGCGAGAAGGATGATGCTCGGGCGCCGGAACAATCTTTAGGCTCGCGAGGCCCGATAGCGCCGCGAGTTCGGCGGCGTCGGGATCGAGATCGGCGAGAGAATCGGACATCAAGGCCCTCGGGGTACGGATAACGGGAGAGTGAGCGAGCAGGCGCGCCTTGGCGCCTATCTTCGCGTATAGGTCGACGCGATAGGCCCTATCTTCCTCGGGAAGGTGCAGGTACCAGTGATCGTCCTCGTCGCCGACCACGACCTCGAAGGAGGCGGAAGTCTTCCCGTCGTAGCCCGGCTCCTTGATGACGCGTAGGAATAGGTGAGAATAGGCGTCGGAGGCGTGCAGCTCGTCGAAATCCTCGTCCTTGACGTCCCAGAATACGAAGGCCCACTCGGGGTCCCTGGCTATCACCTGCACGACGGTCTCGTTATACCGGCATTCTATGCACGGCGCGGCGTCGATCGAGGCGTCGATCTCGTCCAGCTCCGATCCGGAATACTTCTTTTCCTCGATATGAACGGCCGCGTCGCCCGCCGACTTGCGCTCGGCGCTATCCTCCTCTATCGCCTCGAGGAGGGCTTCGACTACGAAGACGCGTTCCAGGGCCGGCGGCAGGTCGAGCCCCATCTTATCCGCGAGGGCGTAGAGGGCTTCAATCGATAATCCGTTCAAGCGTTCGACGTTCACCGGGGCATCATCCGAGAAATCGCGTCGCCGTGTCAAGCCGTATCATTATAATCCCGCGTCCCGCGGTCAATCCCCGTCGCGCGGGGCGTCTTCCGGGCCGCCTCGGGTAGCTTGGTCGCCCGAGCCGGACGGGGCCTTCCTTCTTCGCCTACGCCTAGGCCGCTTAGGCTTCTGCTTTGGATCGGGAGCCTTGAAGACAGCGCGGACCGCGGCTTCCACTTCTACGCGAGGCATGGTAAGCGGAGCGAGGAAATCGCGGGCGGCCTCCAGGGCGTTCTTGAACGAGGCCTGCACGTCCTCTTCCGGAATCGCCTGGGCGGCCGCGACGGCGTCCTTGACTATGAACGAGAGCAGGGCGCCGAGCGTCTTGTCGCCGGTCTCGGCTACGTAGGCGTCGAGATCGGACAGGGCGGCCCTCATCGAAGGGGCTGTGGGGCCGGAGAGCCTGGCCTCGACGCCGGGGAGGATCGGTGAGAGGAGGCCGAATCTCCTGAGCGAGTCGATTATCTTCCCCGCGTTGCCCGAATAGAGTATCTTCGTCGCCTCCTCGCCGAGCCTGCTTACCGAGGCGCCCGCTAGCAGCGGGGCGTGCCGCTTTATAGCCATCCGCGTCATGAACGGGATGGTAAAGCCCGTGGCCTCGGCGTATTTTACCGCCCGGATCATCCGAACCGGGTCCTCGGCGAAGATAGTCTTGAGCGGTATCACGGGGACGATGCGCCCGGCCCGCATATCCTTGAGCCCGCCGACGTAATCGACCAGCTTCCTCTCCAGAGGGTCGAAATAGAGGGCGTTCATGGTGAAATCGCGACGCCTGGCGTCCTCGTCGATGGTACCGTAGGTATTGCCGACGGTGCCGTTCGCGATGGACCTGAAGGTCGAGACCTCGTAGATGCGAGGTCCCATGTAGACGTGGACCAGCCTGAAGCGCTTCCCAATGATGCGGCTGCGATAGAACAGCTTCTTGATACGGGGCGGCTCGGCGTCGGTGACTATGTCGTAATCCTTAGGCGAGCGACCGAGTATGAGGTCGCGAACGGCTCCGCCGACGATATACGCGGAATGACCTCCGCTCCTCAGGCGTTCAACTATCCTGACTGCGTCCGGGTCGACGGCGGACGGCTCGATGCCGTGCTCGCGTTCGGTATAGACTATGGCTTTCTTGACCGGCTTGCCATCCGGTCCGTTCTGATATCGTACGAGCAATTTTTCCCCTGAACTAGAGATAGGGATCGTTTAGCGCCCTCGTCATACGAAGGCATGCGGACGGTTAACTATACTCCCTCCCCGGCCTCTCTGGTCAAGGCCGGGGAGAAGGAGCGACGCGATCATCGAATACGCGCTCCGGATCAGGCTCGGGCGTCGAGCCAGGCTATGACGTCCGAACCGGCCTCGTCCCTGCACGTATCGTTCAGGACCTCGTGCCTTCCGTCCGGATAGAGCTTCTTGCCTACGTCCGCGACGCCAAGGGAGCGATATCGCTCGAATAGCTTGTCGAAGGTCCCGGGGGCGGCCCCTACGGGATCCTTGGCGCCGGCTATCATGTAGATGGGAAGATCCTTAGGGATAGCGGCGGCGGTCGCGGGAGCGTGTATCCAGGATAGCCCCCCGAGCAGGTCCCGGAAGAACCCGTAGCTGCAGAGGAACCCGCAGAAGGGGTCGGAAACGTACTTATCTACCTCGGCGGGGTCTCGGGACAGCCAATCGAAGTCGGTCCTGGCGGGCTGGAAGGCGTTATTAAAGGAGCCGAAGCTCATGGAATTCATCAGCGGCGCCTTGGCGCGCTGCCCCTTGAACGCGCAGCCCAGGGCGGCGACTACCCTGCCCGCCTTGACCGCGGCTCCGCCGTCGCCGGCCGTTCCGCAGAGCACGCAACCTGCGAGATCGGCGCCGTATAGCGATATGAAGCCCTGAGACAGGAAGGATCCCCATGAATGCCCGAAGAGGAACAGTTTCTTTCCTGGGCGCTCTCCGTGAATCCTGACCGAGAGGCCGCGGAGATCCTCGACGACCCGCCTGAAGCCGTCGGAGTCCGCGAGCCATCCCAGCTCGCCTTCCGCGGCGGTCTTCCCGTGGCCCCTATGGTCGGGAGCCCAAACCTCGTACCCCGCGCCCGTCAGCGCCTCCGCGAACCGGGCGTACCTAGCGGCGTGCTCGGCCATGCCGTGGGCGATGAGCACGCAAGCCTTGGGCTCGGCCCGGGGGCTCCAGTGATAGACGTGAACACTCTTGCCGTCGTCCGCTATTAATGAGAATTCTTCGGTTTTCATTATGAAAGTATACACCCGCTTGAACCGCTGCGCAAACGAGATCGTCGGAACCACGGGCGGCGAACCCCGGGCGCCGAGCTCCGGGCGGAGGCAATTTCGAATCGTAGAAATAGAGCTCAAGGAAACGCCCGGGCGTGCCGATGATTGAAGAGGAGATGGGTTATCGATACGGCGGAGGCCTCTAGGCCTTCCCCGTCGCGCCCTACTCTACGATCATCGGCTTGGGCACGGATAACTTAAGCGCGTTCCGACAGGCGGAACGCGTCGAGGGAGTCGCCGATAGGCGAGAGGAGGATCATAGGGCGACGCCGGCTAAGACGGAGATCGAATCGCGGGACAAGGATGCCCCGCTTCTAGACTCAAGGAGGAAGTCATGATCATCAACCACAACATCAGCGCTATGTACGCCAACCGCCAGCTCGGCGTCAACGGTCTTTCCGTGGACAAGAGCATGGAGAAGCTCGCCTCGGGCCTGCGCGTGAACCGCGCCGGGGACGACGCGTCGGGCCTCGCGGTCTCGGAGAAGATGCGTTCCCAGATCCGCGGCCTGAATCAGGCCTCGAAGAACGCCGCGAACGGCGTATCGTTCATCCAGACCACCGAGGGCTACCTCCAGGAGAGCCAGGATATACTCCAGAGGCTCAGGGAGCTCTCTATCCAGGCCGCCAACGGAATCTACACCGCGGAAGACCGCATGCAGATCCAGGTCGAGGTCTCCCAGCTCGTCGACGAGATAGACCGCATCGCCAGCCACGCTCAGTTCAACGGGATGAACCTCCTGACCGGGCGATACGCCCGCGAGGACGGCGAGAACCTCATCACCGGTTCGATGTGGTTCCACATCGGCGCCAACATGGACCAGCGCGAGCGCGTGTACATAGGCACGATGACCGCCAAGGGACTAGGCGTCAAGCAGATCGGTAGCGAGGAGATCGTGTCGCTGGCCTCCCCGGACGGCGCGAACAGGACCATCGGGGTCCTCGACGAGGCCCTGAAGAAGGTCAATAAGCAGCGAGCCGACCTCGGCGCCTACCAGAACAGGCTAGAGCACGCGGTCCGCGGCATAGATATCGGCGCTGAGAACCTCCAGGCCGCCGAGAGCCGCATCCGCGATACCGACATGGCGTCCGAGATGGTCCGGTACACCAAGGACAGGATCCTGGTCCAGGCCTCCAGCGCAATGCTCGCCCAGGCCAACCAGAAAACCGCGTCCGTCTTGCAGTTGCTCCAGTAAGGGGTTATACTCTTAATCGATCGGGCGGCGGGCCCTCAAGGCTCGCCGCCGCAGGTCGTTCTTTGACAAATACCCTCGTGCGTATGCCGGCGGAGACGCCAGCCCCCTAGCGGGGACTGGTATCCCCGCCGTATGGGGCACGAACGGACGGGAACGGGCGCGAGAACACGAACTCCCGGCCCCAACGCCATACGCGCGGGACGCGCGGCAAGGAATGCCGCGCAGTGAGTCCTGCAAGGAGGGTCATATGATAATTAACCACAACATGAGCGCAATGTACGCCAACAGAGCGTTGGGCGTTACGCAAACCGAGCTCAACAAGAATATGGAGAAGCTCGCTTCCGGCCAGCGCATCAACCGCGCCGGGGACGACGCTTCGGGCCTCGCGGTCTCCGAGAAGCTGCGCGGACAGATCCGCGGCCTGGGACAGGCTCAGCGTAATATCGAGAACGGCGTGTCCTTCATCCAGACCACCGAGGGCTACCTCCAGGAGACGCAGGACATCCTGCACCGAGTACGCGAGCTGGCCGTACAGTCGGCCAACGGCATCTACACCGCCGAGGACCGCATGCAGATCCAGGTCGAGGTTTCCCAGCTCGTCGACGAGGTGAACCGCATCGCCAGCCACGCCCAGTTCAACGGCATGAACATCCTGACCGGACGCTTCTCCAAGGAAGGCGGCCAGATCATGCAGCTGCAGGTCGGCGCCAACATGGACCAGAACGAGCGGCTCTTCATCGGTACGATGACGGCTCAGGCTCTCGGCCTCCAGGGCGCGCAGGGCACCGCGGAGATGATCTCCATATCCACGCCGGATAGCGCCAACCAGGCTATCGGCAATCTCGACGCCGCGCTGAAGTCGGTATCGAAGCAGCGCGCCGACCTCGGCGCCTACCAGAACCGCTTCGAGATGGCCTCCAAGGGCGTCGCTATAGCCGCCGAGAATCTACAGGCCGCCGAGAGCCGCATCCGCGACACCGACATGGCCTCGCAGATGGTCGATTACGTAAAGAACCAGATCCTGACGCAGGCCGGCGGAGCTATGCTCGCCCAGGCCAACACCAGGACCCAGTCGGTCATGCAGCTGTTGGGTTAATGAAACCGTTCTGCGATTCGTAGCGGAGAGCTTCCTGGACGTCGTCTTTCCGCGACGGGTTTCTATGCGACAGGAGGGGAGGGATCGCGCCCTCTCCCCTTCACTTTACTAGTTAGGCCGCGCAGTCGCGACGCCAGCGCGTCCCGGCGACGCGGTCGTTCCGATAGGAGGAACGTATGTCGATCGACGTTTCTGCCGTTAGCGCGCTTCCCGGCGCGCTTTCAGCCAAGCCGCAGGATATCGCGCCCCAACGCGCGCAGCGCGTCGACGTGATGAGGACGGAACCGCCCGTGTCGATGGACGCCATCCTCGGAGAACTCGTCGACGTGAGCGCCGCCTTCAACAAGAGGCTATCGTTCAGCATCAACGAGAAGCTCGACCAAGTCGTCGTCAAGGTAATCGATACCGACACCGATAAGGTTATTAGGGAAATTCCGCCCACCGAGCTCCAGCACGTCCATGAGCGTATCAAGGAGGTACTCGGCATCCTGTTCGACGAGAGGGCGTGACCCGGAAGGAAGGCCTCTAGGCCCTATGTCGGACATCAGCATCCCAGGCGTCTCGAGCAAGTACCAGACTCAGAAACTCGTCGAGGACCTCATGAAGGTCGAGCGCATACCCGTTACGCGCGCCGAGGAGCGGCTGAAGCAGATCCAGCTCCAGAAGACGACCTGGCTAGACCTCAATCGCCGCCTATCGTCCCTAAGGGAAAGCTCGCGGTCCCTTTTCTCGTTCCAGAATCCCTTCAACGAGCGTAGCGCGACGTCGAGCGACGAGTCCGTCCTTACCGGTACCGCCACGAGGGAAGCGATAGAGGAAACCAAGGCCTTTACCGTAAAGCGTATCGCCTCGGCGGACCGTTTCATGTCCGATCCTATCGCCGCCGATATGAGGGTCTCTTCAGGCAACTACACGCTCACCGTCGGGGAATCGTCCG
This sequence comes from Spirochaetota bacterium, assembly GCA_018816345.1. GTDB lineage: Bacteria > Spirochaetota > Spirochaetia > Treponematales > UBA12059 > SZUA-370. Next base: position 26,014 of record JAHIWG010000009.1, read on the forward strand.
TAAAGCTATCGTTCGGCGGGGGCTCCCTCAAGGAATTCGTCGACGCCCTCAACCGGAAGGGCGGAGAGACGGTACGCGCGCAGCTTATATCTGTCCGCTCCGACTCCCGGGTACTCGTCGTGGAATCGCTAAGGACCGGCGAGAAGAACCGGCTCGCCTTCGCGGGCGACGCGGAGGGATTGGCGCTTTCCGTCGGGCTGGTGGAGAGGGCGAGCTCCTCGAGGAAGGACCTGCCGGCCGACGCGCCCAGCCGGTTCGAGAAGCCCCTGGACCCGGCCAAGGCCTTCGTAAAGGACGGGGCGCTCTACGTCGCCCCCGGGGCCGAGGCGGCCTTGAGGCTTCCGTCGCCCTCCCCCTCCTCCGGGCTAGTACTGGAGCTCGAGCTCGAGCTGGCCGATCGCGCCGCCGGCGCCTCAGCGGAGGAAGGCCCTCCGCCGGGTCCGGCCATCCCGCCGACCGGTACGATGGAATACGAGGGCATACGCATAGAGAGCGCGCCGTCGGAGGCTTCCCTACCCGCCTGGGTCCCGCCGCCCGTGCCTCCCAGGAAAGACGATCTCGCACCGCTCTACCTCATCGACGGCTCTGGCCGGCCGATTCCCCTGCCCGCCGTCGCGCCTGGAAACGGATTCAAGACAATAACGGTGCCGCTCGAGGCGTACCTCGACTCGTTCGCCGGGCTAGGCGTCAGGAACGGCAATACCGACAGGGACGTGAGGGTCAAGTCGGCCCGCGTTTTCGACCCGACCGAGACGGCGGGTTTCAGGCCCAAGAATCCAGTGCAGACGGCCGGCGACGCAGTCGTCTCCATGGACGGCATCGAGATACGGCGCCCCGAAAACGCCATTTCCGACCTGGTGCCGGGGCTCACCGTCAACCTATGGCAGCCGTCGGAAGAGGCCGTCAGGCTCAAGATCGAGCCCAACCGGGAACTGGTCAAGGATTCCCTGATAGAGCTCGTCGGCAACTATAATAGGCTGATGGCCGAGCTTAATATACTGGCTAGGAATGACGAGAAGATACTCTCCGAGATTTCCTATTTCACCGACGACGAGAAGAAGAGATACGAGGAGCGCCTCGGGCTATTCCAGGGCGACACCACCCTTTCCCAGCTCAGGACGGTCCTCCAAAGAACGATGATGGACGCCTACCCTACGGGCGGCGGGTCGGACCAGCTCGCGGCATTCGGCATCTCGACCGATTCCAGGCGGGGGGGCTCCTACGACGCCTCGCGGCTGCGCGGATATATAGAGATAGACGAGTCGGCCCTCGACAAGGCCCTCCTCGAGAGCTTCCCCCGAGTAAAGGACCTGTTCGGCTTCGATACCGACGGCGACCTGCTTATTGATTCCGGGGCCGCGTTCAGGCTCGATACCATGATGAAGGCCTACGTGGAGACCGGCGGGATAGTCTCGATACGCACGAGGACCCTCGACGACCAGGAAACCAGGCAGAAGAAGGAAATCGATACCTTGGAGACCCAGCTCGTCCGCAAGGAGGCCGACTTGAAGCGGAAGTACGGCCTCATGGAGAGCGCGCTGGGGCAGATGGAGAAGTCGTCCAGCGCCTGGGACAATTTCAATAGCGGGCAAAGCAAGTAGCGCGTAGCGCGAGGAGCGTATGATGGTTTTTACGTTGAACGGAACGGCGGCCTCGGTCGAGCTAGAGGGCCGTACGATAGGCGATATTCTCGCGGAGCTCGACGAGCGAGCGGAGGCCATGGGCTCGATAATCGTCGAGGTCGCGATAAACGGCGCGCCGCTCAGCCCCGACGAGCTGGCCGAGGCCTCGAACGGCGACGCCTCCGGCGAGGGTACCGTCGGCCTCGTCGCCGAGCCCGCGGCCGACCTCAAGGCCCGCGGGCTGGAGACGCTCCTCGAGCTGGTGGGCGCTGCGGCCGAGGCCGCGGGCTCCGGCGACGCGGATGCCGTACTGGCGGCGAGCGACGCCTGGGCCGCCTATAGGCGGTCGTTCGGGGGGCTGTTCTCCGCGGAAGAGGCTTCGTTCGTCGACGCCTTCGGGGAACGCCTCTCGGGAGGCCGCCCGGAGGCGGACTTGGCGCAGCTGGCCGAGAGCCTCTCGGCGTTCTTCGGCGAGCGCCTCGCGGAGCTACGCGATCCGGCGGCGGCCATGGAGGCGGCGGCCCGCGTCTTCGACGCCATCAAGGACGACCTTTCCGAGGTCCCCGTGCGCCTGCAGACGGGCAAGGACGCCGCGGCGATGCGGACCATGGTCGTCGCCGTGGAGCTTATCAACAAGACTGTCAGGATCATGCCGGAATTCATCAGGACCGCCTCCGGACTGCCGCTCGAGGTCGACGGGGTCGCCATGCCCGAGTTCTACGGCCAGCTCAACGAGGTCTTAAGGGAGCTCGCCCAGGCCTTCGAGAGCAAGGACGGCGTCCTCATAGGGGACATCGCTGAGTACGAGATACGCCCGAGGCTCGACTCGTTCTATTCCGCCGTCAGGGCGGCGGCGGGCGCGCCGTGACCTCGCCGTCGGACTCGCGCTACCTGCTCGCGCAGATCACCTACTGGAAAGAGACGGACCCCGCCGATACGAGGAATTTCCTCCTGATCGTCGGCGGCATCATCCTCTTCTCCGTGGCCTATTCGCTCATCAAGCGCATCTCCTCGGGCAAGGGCCTATCCTTAGGGCCGAAGCCGTCTCAGGGATTCAGCCGCAGCGCCTTCAGGCGCAGGGCCGAGGACTTCGGCTTCTCCACCGGGGAGGCCGAATTCCTGGAGTACTACGCGAGGAAGCTGGGAGCGACGAGCCCTCAGGCGGTATTCGGCGGGAAGTCGCAGCTGGACGCCTTCATACGCAGCGCGTTCAAGTATATCGAGCGCCACGCCGACACCGAGGAGCTAGCCGAGGAGCAGAAGCACCGGCTCTTCATCATCCGCGAGGCGCTCGGGGCCAGGACCAACTCCGGCGCGTCGCCGCGATCGTCGCGGCAGCTCAAGCCCAAGACGCCGCTCTCGATCGTGACCGCCAAGGAATCGCACTACTCCACCATCCTCGTCGTGAACGAGACCAAGGCGATGTACCTCGAGCCGGCCCTTGACGCTTTCGGGGCGCCCATACGCATACCGTTCGGCGCCCGCCTTACGCTCTATTTCTATTCCGGCAACCACGTCGGCTATAGCTTCCAGTCGCGCTCCCGCGGCATGGTCGACATAGACGGGAAGAAATTCCTGTCCATCTCCCATAGCGACAAGATAAAGCCGCTCCCGGCGAGGCGGCACCAGCGTAGCGAGGTCCGCATCTCCGGCCGCTTCTATCTGGTGCACGTGCGCGCGGCGCGTGACAAGGGCAAGGTCGTGAAGACGGTACAGGTCGAGCGCGCGGCCGTCGCGGGGATCATCATCGACCTTTCGGGCGGGGGGCTTTCCATGCAGACGATGAGCCCGGCCAACGTCGGCGAATTCGTGAAGGTGGAATTCGACCTGGGATCCGGATCAAGGTCGGCCTACGCCTCGGTGGTCAGGGTAAGCAAGACGAGGACGGGAGCGCTGATGCACATGAAATTCGTCAAGGCCTCCAGGAAGACCGTCAACGAGATACGCGCCGTGGTCTACGGCTACGATTGACGGCACGGGCCTTACTTGACCGCGCGCGGCTCGGCACATACAATTTAGCCCATGAAGATAGTCGACCTCACCAATATTCTGCGTAAAGAGACGCACATCTATTACCGTAGGGAATTCAAGGCGGACGCCGTCATAGAGATAATGCAGCAGACGAAGAGCGTCCCGGTGGAATTCGTGCTCGAGCACAAGCCTACGGGGAACGTCGACGTCAGCGCAACGATAATAGACGACCTCGATTACCCGGTCATGCCTATAGTCGCGATGCTCAAGACCCATATCGCCGAGCTGGACAAGCGCGGGGCCCTCCCCTGATCCTCGTGGCCTGTCCCGACGTCGCGTCTACCGAGGCTCTCGGCGAGCGGATCGGCAGGGCGGCCGTGGCCCGGACGGTGATTGCGTTCCGAGGCGGCCTGGGCGCGGGCAAGACGGCCATGTGCCGCGGCATAGCCAGGGGGCTCGGCGTCGCGGAGCCTGTGACGAGCCCTACCTATACGCTCATAAACGAGTACTCGGGCGCCCTGCCCTTCTATCATTTCGACGCGTACCGCCTCTCGTCGGCGGAGGAGCTTAATCAGCTGGACGCGTCGCGCTATTTCTACGGCGACGGCGTCTGCGCCGTCGAGTGGAGCGAGCGCGTCTCCGAGGCGATACCCGATAGCGCCGTCGTCGTCGAGCTCATCCCCGAGGACGACGGGTCGAGGACCGTACGGATACAGGGTTCGCCTATCGAGGAGGCCCTGTCGTGAACGTCCTCGCGGTCGATTGCTCCGGGGACATCCTCTCCGTCGGGGTGGGGCGCGGGCTGGGATCCGGCGGCCGGGGCCCCGCCTCGCCTAAGCATCCGTACCGGGAGGAGTCCGGCCACGGCCACGCCGCGGGCCCCGCCTTCATAGGCGTATCGATAGACGCGGGCTTCCGTCACGCGGAGCGGGTGATGAGCGCCATAGAATACTGCGTAGCCGAGGCGGGCCTCGCGCCTTCCGACCTTGACCTCCTCGCCTGCTCCGGGGGCCCGGGATCGTTCACCGGCCTGCGCATAGGCATGGCCACCGTCAAGGGCCTGTCGCTCGGGCTCAATAAGCCGTTCGTGACGGTTCCCACGCTCGACGCGATGGCGGCCGATTGGGAAGGCGCGGCGCGAGTCGTAGTGCCGGTGATAGACGCTAAGCGTTCCCGTTTCTATTTCGCCGCCTACGACGGCGGCAGGCTCGTGGCAGGGCCCTTCGACGACGGGCTCGAGCGGATCATCGCCGTGACGCAAGGCTATCCGGAGGTGCTGTTCGTCGGGCCGGACGCCGATATGCTCGAGCCTACGGCGTCCGAGCGCTCCGGCTATAGGATAGCCCGCGAGCGGCGGCGCTCCTCGGCCGGCGCCATGACGAGGCTGGCGGTCGATATCCTGGAGCGTTCCGGGCCGTGCGCCTCGAGCGCGGGGCTCTTCTATATCAGGCCTAGCGACGCCGAGGAAACGGCCCTCTCGGCGGCGGCGAAGGACGCCGGCCAATGATAGACGACGGGCCGTACGAGGTAGAGCCGCTCGAGGAGCTGGAAGCGCTCGAAACGGCCGACGCGGCGGCGGCCGAATCCTCGCTATCCGCCGGATCGCTGGAGCTCGCGGGCTTCGCCGCCGGCCACGCTTCCGAGCCCGTCAAGGACCTCGTCTCGTCCTACTCCATAGTCCCTATACCCATCGCCATCCTGGACTCGTCGCTCGAGTTCCTCTACAAGAACGATCCGTTCAAGCGCTTGCTGGCCTCGTTCAGGGCCGCGAGGGAGCCGACCCTGCTAGGGGCCATAGGTCGCTTCATCGATGCCGAGACGGCGCGCTCGCTGTACGTAGGGCTTAAGGATCCTAAGCGAGGCCATAGCTGGAGCGGCACTATCAGGCTGAAGTCGAAGGACTCGAGCAGCGTGCTCGCCAAGACGACCATCATGCCCTTCAAGCCCGAGGGATCTGCCGGCCAGGAGCCACAAGCCTGGGTCGCGTTCTTCGATGACGTCACGGAGGAACGCAACGGCTTCCTGCGCGGCCTCTTCTCGAGCCTGCTCGAGGCCTCGAAGCTGAAGGACAACGATACGGGGAAACATATCGAGCGCGTCAACCTCTATACGGAGCTGCTCGCCAGGGAGCTATACCGGCTCGGGAACTGGCCGGACGTCGACGTGGACTTCGTAGAGAACATCGGTTTCCTCGCCGCCATGCACGACGTAGGCAAGATAGGCACCCCGGACGATATCCTGAACAAGAAAGGCCCTCTGGACGAGTTCGAGTGGAGCATCATGAAGGAGCATACCATTAACGGCGCCTTCATCCTCTCGAGCTACCCCAATCCCATGGCCAAGCAGATCGCTCAGTCACACCATGAGTGGTGGAACGGCACCGGATACCCGTACAACCTGGTAGGCGACATGATTCCTCTGCCCGCGCGCATCGTGGCCCTGGCGGACGTCTACGACGCCCTGCGCATGCGGCGCAGCTACAAGGCGCCGTTCGACCACGGGAGGGCGTCGCTCCTGATCGCGTCCGATAGCGGCACCCACTTCGACCCTTCGCTCGTAGAGATATTCAAGTCCATAGGCGGCGAATTCGCCGCCATCTACGATTCCAACGCCGACGAACCCTCGGCCTAGCTGGCTCCTCGGAGCGCTCGGGCTAGCGAGCTACCTTCCCGAAGACTCCCATTCGGATACGAAACTCTCGTACGCGTCGAGCGTCGCCTGCATGACTATGTCCTGGAGCTCGCCTCTTCCCACCCAATTATTTCCGTCCTGGACGTAGAGGTGCTTCAGCACTCCCTTGGCGCCGTCGAGCGTGAACTCCGTATCCTCGGCTCTCCTCCTGCGGAGGCTCGCCAAGGTAGTGGAGTACGACTCGTCGTAGGCTGAATCCTTCCAAGCGGTCGATGCCATCCGTTCCTCCGGCTTCCCTGGACTTGTATGGGCTAGTAAAGAGAAAAGGCCGCCCGTACGGGCGGCCTTTCATTATAGCGGCGGGGGGGATTGAACCCTCGACACAACGGATATGAGCCGTTTGCTCTGCCAACTGAGCTACGCCGCCATTCCTGACGCCCGGACTTTATACAGAAAGGAGCGTCTTTTGTCAACCGCCGTCGCTCGCCGAGGCGTCTCGGGCCGCCGCGGTCGCCTTCCTGTTGCGCTCGGCCAGTATGGCCAGGCCGTCCAAGGCGAGGTTGGGCCGGAAGTCGCGGTAGCCGGCCGCCTCCATGAGCGCCCTTCCCGCCTCGTCCCCGGTACCGATTACCGTAGTATCCTCGCCTATCTCGACGACCATGGCGTCGACGACGGCCCGTATCAGGCCTCCGTAACCGAGCAGGATGCCCGATTGCACGGCCCCGGCGGTATTCTTACCGATAGCCCGCTTAGGGCGCTCCAGCCTGACGTCCGGGATCTGCGCGGCCGCCGACCGGAGCGCGCGCACGGCCGTCTCGAGGCCGGGCGCGATCGACGCCCCCAGCAAGCCGCCCGAGGAATCGATCGCCGACATGACGAGGGCCGCGCCGAAATCCACGACTATGACCGCCCCCTCCCGTTCCGACCTCGCGGCGACGGCGGAGCACACGATGTCGCTCCCCAACTCCGACGGGTTATCGGTACGTATCTTGACGCCGGTCCTGGTCCCCGGGCCGACTATCGAAGGCTCGATGCCGAAGCTCGACGAGACGGCCTGGACGACGCGGGGGGTAAGCGCCGGCACGACGCTCGAAACCCAGGCCTCGTCGAGGCCGAGCTCGCCGCCGA
>JAHIWG010000069.1 GCA_018816345.1 Spirochaetota bacterium
CATGCGGCCGCTGAAGCTCCCAGCTCCGTAGGTGCCCTCGAGGTACATCGCCGTATGCATGTGGCTAATGGCTGCCGTATCGGTTTCCTTGCGTTGCTCGTCGTCGGTACCCTTATAGCCGTCGCGGTACGCCTCGTGGGAGAGGACCACCCCGAGGCCGAGCTGGCCCAGGAGGCCCTTCGATCGGGAGCCTAGCGTTATGAGGCGCTCCCCGCCCTCGCGGGTCGTCACGGCCTCGTAGTCGCCGTCCATGTTCTCCTCGACGTTCGTCGTGCCGGAGAGGATCTCCTCAAAGAGGGTGAGCTCGGCCTCTTTACCGCGCACCTGGGAGCCGGAATACAGCGTACGCATCGCGGAGGCGTACTTCCATGCTTCCTTCTGCCCGGAGAACGCCATCCTGGCGTTCACGCCCCAGGCCGAGAGCCCCTTGAGCGCGCCCATCGTCGTTCCTATGCTGACGTCCATCCCGCCTGAACCGAGCCCGAGCGAGGCGCCGTTCTTCCCTATCTTTAGTTCGAGAAGCCCGCCGTTCATTCCTTTACCTTGCGCGTCTATGGCGCCTAGATCGGCCAGGTTGAGCAGGTTGAAGGAAGTCTCGCCGGTCAGTCCGTACGTGACCGCTTGTCCGGCCAGTCCGCTTAGGAAGGCGTTCGTCTTCTGTCCGTCCATGTGGAGGGCTCCGTAGAATCCCGTGAGCCCGACGCTATCGAGCAGGCCACCGGTTAAGGTGCTCGTCATACTGGCGAGGGCGGCGAAGGCGCCTCCCTTGACGCCTTCGCCGAAGGCTTCGCCAGACCAGCCCAGGTTGCCGTCCTTGTCTATATTGAACGCGTTCACGGCGCTCGAGGCTACGCTCGTCGTCATCGTCCGCAGGCCTAGCATCATGGTCTTGCCTACTACCGCGTCTATGCCCTTAAGGTCCTTGAGAACCGTACCCATGAGGCCGCCGACTGTTTTCTCGCTCACCTCCATACCTGCTTCGGCGACTCCGGCCGCCGATCCAGCGGCGTCTACGACGCCTCCAGCCGCCTCTAGCGCTTCTCCGGTATCGAAGCCGTTAAATGGCACGATCGCCGGCTTTCGCGGCGATCGTATAGGCTGAACCCGTATCGCCGTCTGTGCGGCGATACGGGGAGTATTATTCAACCGGACTCGCGATGCTCGCCGGTTAATTCCGGGTGTGCTATCGACCACGAGGCGGTTCGTCGATGTCTTTGTGCGCCTCGCGCCGGCGTTCTGCGATCCTGCCACCTGGATATTCTAGCACGGTATGGCTCGTTGTCTATCATGGCGCGACCGGGCTCTCGGCTTTATCTTTCCGCGGGTACGCGGAAAGGATATCGCCTCGATCCCTGGCGCGGATCGCTGTTATCGCCGACTGAGGGGCGGCTCACCTTTTCGAGCCGACACATAGCGCCTATACTCTTATATTCAGTCGCGCTTGATCAGTAAGGATATATATTGGACCGCACTATGCGAAATACCGTACGCCGTACCTATCACACCGACGTCAAGATCGCCGCCTATGCCGGATGCCTTCCCGTCGATCTAATCAAGGATATTCCAAAGTCAACCCTGCACGGGTTCCGATCGCGCGACCATTCGGCCTGCATCGGAGCCGAGTATTCCCAGGTCCTAGCGTACGCCTCGGTCCTTCGTGAGATAGCTTCCTGCAAGGCCGCGCTCATCGCGGCGACCGCTATAATTAGGGTCGCGCACCTCGTCAGGTCGCTCGGCGTCGCGTTCGACTCGGTCAGCCTTATCAAGGTCCCGGAATGGAAGAGCAAGGTCGTAGCGCTCGTTCAACACGTGTCAGGCGCGCTCGCCCGCGACAGGATTCTTGCTATCCTCGGCCTCAGCCGCTCTCGCTTCTCGTCATGGGCTAAGCGCGATGCCGATTGCCGCTCGTCTCCTCTATCCTTGTGCCGCCGGTCCTACCCCAACCAGCTTACGGCGAAGGAATTCAAGACCATCAAGACGGAATTCTCCGATCCAGTGTTCGCCCACTGGCCGCTTTCTTCTATAGCCTGGGGCCTAATCCATTCCGGCAGGCTTTCAGCCAACGTCGCTACCATCCTCCGCTACGCCAAACTCCTTGGCCTTGGCGGCTTGCACGGCGTCAGTAAGAAATCGAGGAAAAGGGGAAGCGTCGACGCGCGACGCCTTAACCAGGCTTGGCATCTGGACGTAACCGTCGTCACGACGAGTAATAACCTCAAGGCTTACGTCCAGATACTCCTCGACAGTTTCTCGCGCAGGATCATCGCCTGGGAAGCGTCCGCTAACGTCTCAGGTATCAGGACGACGGAACTCCTCCGCACCGCGTTCTCCCGACTCGCGGAAGCGCCGATGGAATGCGTCTCGCTCATCGTCGACGGAGGGTCGGAGAATAACAACCGGCATGTCGAGGCGTACCTCGCGACCGTTCCGGTCAAGAAACTGATAGCCCGCGTCGACGTCTCGTTCTCGAACTCGATGATCGAAGCCGTTAATAAGATCCTTAAGTACCGTTACCTTTTTAGGAAACCGATCCCTGACCTCGAGCATCTTCATGTTGCCGTAGAGAGCGCGATCATGGACTACAACTCACGACCGCATTACGCCTTGCGCGGCCTGACTCCCGACGAGGCCTACAGGGGCAAGGTCTTCGACGAAGCCGAATACCGACAGCGCATTGAGCTTGCCCGCCAGCATCGTCTTCTCGCTAACCGCTCCGAGCCTCATCCGTGCCTAGCATGGGATGATACGGTATTAGAAAACTACGAGCCCCTTGCTATTGAGAAGACTTCATGAGTAGAGGCCGGATCGTCACGCCTGAGCGAGTAGATCGCCTTACTCCAAACTCTTCCATAACACACCCGTCCCTGGTTCATCCCGTAGTCAAGGATCTCTGGAGCGCTGGGTAGCGTACAATATCTTTCGCACATTTATCGGTCATTGAAAAAGGCGTCCTCGTCTGGTTAAGTTGAGCTACCACACAAAACTGACCAAGGAGGACGCCATGAGCGAAG
>JAHIWG010000070.1 GCA_018816345.1 Spirochaetota bacterium
GAAGACGAGCATAGCGCCATACCGCCGGTATCGCAACAGCTACCTAGAGCGCGGGTACCGGAGGCAAGTCCTCGAAGCGCTTCGTGATATCGAGTATATCGTCGATCCTCTCGAGGAATATATCTACCAGGCGCGGCTCGAAGGCCTTGCCTGATTCTTCCCTGAACAGGCCGAGCACCCTCTCGAGGGGCCAGGCGTCCTTGTACACGCGCTTGGTATAGAGCGCGTCGAAGACGTCGCATAGCGAGACGATGCGGCCGGACAGGCTGATGGCGCCGCCCGCGGTACCGGAAGGATAGCCCTTGCCGTCCCAGCGCTCGTGGTGCTCGAACGCTATGACGGCCGCGGCGCGTAGGAGGGGGCGCTGGGACGATCCTAGGATCTCCTTCCCGACTATCGTATGGCGCTTCATGACGTCGCGCTCCTCGTCGGTCAGGGCGCCCGGCTTGGACAGGATGGCGTCGGGGATCGCTATCTTGCCGACGTCGTGCATGGGCGCCGCGGCGGTCACGATCTCCACCTCCTCCGCCGACATGCCGTAGCCCTGGGATAGTATCCTCGCGTACTCGCCGACCCTGACGACGTGGTAGGCCGTCTCCCGGCTCCGGCTCTCCACGACCTCGGAGAGCGTCCACAGGATCTCCCGCTGGGTCTTGGCCATCTCCTCGTTGAGCTCCCTGAGCCTCTCCTCGGCGGCGGTGCGCTGGGCCACTTCCAGGCGGAGCGCCGACGTCCTCTGGCGCACCCAGAACTCGAGCTCCTCGTTGGTCGCGGCCATGTCCCTGGCGTCGCTCTTCTGGCCGGTGATGTCGTTGAAGACGAGGAGCTTCCATGCCCCGGATCGGTCCTTCGACGAGTTGGAGGCCACGGTGATGCGGTAGCTCCGCCTGGGTATGCCGTCCCTGTCCGGCAGGTCGAGCTCCGTCTCCGCCTCGGGGAAGTCGAGCGCGGCCGTCACCGAGGAGGGCCACGACGCGAACAGCTCCCTCGCGGACGTCCCTATGAGCTTGTCGCCCCGGGCGCCGAGCAGGGTCCTGGCCGCGGCGTTGCAATCCACCACGTCCTCGCCCTTCCCGAGCACGAACACCGGATCGAGCAAGGTATCCATCACGGCCCGGCGGGCCTTGGTCAGCGAGCCGAAGAGCCGCTCGCTGAAGAGGCTGTACGCGAGCAGTACGTCGCAGAGAGCCGCCCACAGGGGCGGCGAGAGGCCGGAGCCGAAGCTCATGGTAACGAGCGACCCGACGCCGTCCAGCAGGAACAGGGAACCGAGCCCGGCGAGGACGTACGCGGCGCCCTTCCGCCGATCCGCCCGGGCCGCGAGGATATGCCGCGCGAGCACGACGCAGGCGGCGGCGACCTGGAGGTAACCGTACGCGAACAAGCCTATGGCGAGCGCCGAAGGGCCGTAGCGGAACTCCGAGAACGGCAGGCCGATGCGGTCCACGTCCCGGTAGAGCACCGATTCCGCCCCGAGCACGGCGGCGATAGCGGCGGCGACCGCTATCCCGACGGGAACGTAGAGCGCGGCCAATATCGTTGGCGGCGTACGCTCCTCCTCGGCCTTCACGTACTCGAGGGCGAACATAAGGTAGCCCGCGTCGACGGCCGCCAGGAGCGGCCAATGGATCGCGTCCCAGAACAGCTTCGCCTCGGGCGCCGAGCTGTATAGCTCCATGACGAAGACGACGGTCCAGGCTGCCTGGAGGAACAGCAGGACGGAGAACGACCGTACGTCCCGCCTCTGCCAGCCGTTGAAAAGCGCGACCACGGCCATGCCTACGGCGAAAGCCGCGAAGGCGGCGTAGGGGAAGAGCGTTATGATATTAGAAGAGACGAACCCGCTCATATCGCCTTCTACAGTAAGCCAAAGCCGCGAAGCGCGCAAGGGCGGTACCGTTGCCGGCGAGGGCTAGGAGGGCTATACTATATCCCGGAACCAAGGTCGACGATCAACGCTCGCGACAGGTTCCTCAAGGAGGATTGTATGGCAGAGAAAAGCAAGCAAGCCAAGGAACCCAAGAAGAAGCCGCAGAAGACGATGATGGAGAAGCGCAAGGAGAAGCGCGAGAAGGCCGCCACCAAGCACGAAGAATAACGTTTCTTCCGTGGCGGGGCGTCTGCTTCGTTGCGAGCCGGGACGCGCCCCTCGACATACAATAGTATGCCTCCGGGGCTCATCTCGGCCCACGCCTCGCATCCGTCCCCGCCACGGAAGAAAAGCCTGGTACTGGAGGATGGCTGGGGCGCCTGCTTCGTCGCGGGACGCGACCGCCTCTCCCCTGGGCGCATCTATTTAAAGGATTCTCTTTCCTAACTCTTTTCCTCATATACTCTTATTTATGCCTATATCAATTCGGTTCCTATTCATCCCTCGCTACGCCTCGCCATCGCGAGCGCCTCGAAACGCTCCACCTTGCCCTCGACTATGCGTACGCTATCGCGCCAGAAGCCCGGCTTGGTGATATCGGCCCCGAGGTGCCTAGCCGCCAGCTCCTCGGCCTCCATGCGGCCGGTATCGCGGAGCAGGGCGACGTACGAGCGGTGGAAGCCGGGCCCTAGCGCCTCCCGCCTGGCGTAGACGCCCAGGCTGAACAGGTACCCGAACGAGTACGGGAAGTTGTAGAAGCTCGCCCCGGACTTATGGAAATGGAGCTTCGAGGCCCAATACCATTCGTCGTACGCGGACAGCGAGTCGCCGTACCACTCCGCCCAGGCGTCCCTCATGATGGCTCCGAGCTCGTCGGGACCGGACGGCCCCGAGGGCCTGCGCTCGTAGAAGCGGGACTCGAACTCGAAGCGCGCGGGGATGTTGACGAGGAAGGTCGCCGCGTCCTGGGCGTCGGCCCAGGCGAGCTCGAGGCGCTCCGCGTCGCTCGTCGCCTCGCTCGCCAGGAGCTCTCCCAGCGCGGTCTCCGCGAAGGTGCTCGCGGTCTCTGCGAGGGTCATGGGATAGTCGGACTCGGCCAACGGGATGTCGCGCATCGCCTCGCAGTGGTAGGCGTGGCCGAGCTCGTGGGCCAGGGTCGACAGCTCCGATAGCGAGCCGCGGTAGGTCGTGTATACGAAGGGGCGGCGCGACAGGGGGAACTCGGTGCAATAGGCGCCGGGGCGCTTACCGTCCTTGACGCGGCCCTCGATTCGGCCGGAGGCGGCCATGGCGTCGACGAAGGCCCCCATGGAGGGATCTACCGACGCGTAGGCCCGGCGCACTATGCCGAGGCCCCTCTCGAAGGGGATGGCGTCGCGGGAGCCGTCCGCCGCGGGAGCGGGCGCCAGGATGTCCCAGGGGCCTAGGCGCTCGACTCCGTAGAGCGCGGCCTGGGCGCGCAGGGCCCTGCGGCCCAGCTCCCTCGATTCCTTAAGGACGCCTAGCAGGGCGTCGAGGGTGGCCTTGGAGATGCGGTTCTGCCTGAGGGCCCCGTCCAGGTAATGGACGGGCTCGGCATGGGAACGGAGGGCGCCCTCGGACCCGCGCCAGCCCGAGAGCGCGTTGAGCACGGCCGCGAACGAATGCCTGTGGACCGAGAGCGCGGCGTTGATGCCTCGCCACGCCGACTCGCGCAGCTCCGGCTCAGGCCGCTTAAGGAGGCTCGCCGCCTTGGCGAGGCCGACGCTCTCCTCCCCTCCGCCGACGCTCCTCACCCTGCAACGCAGCGTACCGGTCAGGGAGTCGTACAGGGCGCCCCAGGCGTGGAAGCCCGAGGCCGCCATGCTAGCCAAGGCCCGCTCGGCGGGCAGCGCGAGGGCGCGGGCCGCGTCCTTTCGTTCCAGGCTCAGGGAGAAGCGGAAGGCGTCGGCGCCGGGCTCCAGGCAGAACGCCTCGAAGAACGCCTCCGGGCATTGCTTCAGGACGAGCGACAGCGGCGCGACGGCGGCGCCGAGCCTAGCGGAATAGCCGTCTAGGAGGCCGCGCGTCGCCGCCGCCTCGGCGTCGGAGCCGTCGGCCGAGAGTACGCAGCGCGCGTACGTCTGCAGGGAGCCGAGCCTCGCCCGGGCCAGGTCCGACGCTACCGCGAAGGCTCCGAGCTCCCGCAGGAAGCCCGCGTCCGCGGCCGGGTCGAGCGCGGCGGCCCCCTCGGCGCGGGCGCCCGCCGCGGCGCCGAGGGCCTCGAGCGAGGCGAGCTCCGACTCGAAAGCGGAAAGGTCGGCCCTATACTCGGCCGACGATATGGACGGATACTCGCTCGTTATATCCCAGGCGGGGCCCTCGATGCAGTCGCACGCCGCCGAAGCCGCGCGGTTCGCGTTGTTCGTCATGGTAGCGACTCTAGCACGGGCCCGCCGACCGGGCAAGCGCGGGCCGCTTTGGGCGCGCGGCTGACTAAGGATAGGGCCCGGCCCCGAGCCTGACGACGGAGACCTCGTCGGTCCGGAGATCAAGCACCGTGCCGAGGCGCCGCTCGTTCTCCTCGCCGGGGTCCAGGATCAGGTCGACGCCCTCCAGGCCCTCGAGCTCCCAGCCGCCGGAGAACAGAGCCTCCTCGGGGTACTCGGGCGGCGGCAGGTCCGGGTCCAGCATGGAGCGCTTGGCGGTCAGCGAAAGGACGGCGCAGCCCAGCGCCTCGATGATGCCCGTCGGCACGCGGTGGTCCGGTATGCGCATGCCCAGCTCGGCGCGCCTGAGGTCGAAGTCCCTAGCGGCGCGGTTGGTGCTAGGCAGGATGAAGACGTAGGGCCCCGGTACGAGGCGCTTCATGACCCTGAACGCGGCGGTCGAAAGCTCGCATAGCTCGGAAGCCTGGCCGATGGACGAGCACATGACGGTCAGGGGCCTGTCTCGGCCCGGCTCGACGAGGCGCTTGAGCCGGGCCACGCCCTCCTTGGAGGCGATAGAGCAGAGAATACTCCAGCTCGTGTCCGTCGGGACCGCGACGAGGCCGCCGCCCGAGAGGGCGGACGCCGCGCGGCGCAGGACGCGGGCGTCTGGGTTCTCCGCGATGACGTATTCGAGCATTTCCGCCTCCTTCGGCTACGAGCGCCGCGCCGCGGCCGCCCTCGGGCCTCGCGCCGCCAGAGCGGAGATGATACTCCTAGTCCGCGACTAGCGCAACGCCACGAGCTCCCGCAGCTCCGCGTCGCCGAGATCAGCTATCCACGACTCGCCGGATCGCACCGTCAGCTCGGACAGCTCGCGCTTGGAGGCTATCATGGCGTCTATCCGCTCCTCGATGGTATCCCTGGCTATGAGCCTATGGACGAAGACGTTCCTAGCCTGGCCGATGCGGAAGGCCCTATCGGTCGCCTGGCTCTCCACGGCGGGATTGTACCAGAGGTCGTAGTGCACCACGCGGGAGGCGGCCGTCAGGTTTAACCCCACGCCGCCCGCCTTGAGGCTGACGAGGAAGACGCCCGGGCCGCGCTCGGACTGGAACCTATCGACCTGCTCGTCGCGCCGCTTCTTAGCCATGCCTCCGTGCAGCATAAACGGCTCGACGCCAAGCTCGCCCCGGACGACGTCAGCCAGTATCTCGAGCATCTCGACGTACTGGCTGAACACGAGCACGCGCTCGCCCGACTCGAAGGCCGACTCGAGGAGCGCGACGAGGAGCCTGGCCTTGCCCGATCGCGCGGAATCGCCCGGGCTCTCCTTGTCGTAGTTGCGCGGATGGTTAGCGACCTGCTTGAGCGCCGTGATGAGGGCTAGGACGAGCCCGAGCCTATTCTCCTTGCCCGACGACTCGATCCTGGACAGGCCAGACCTCGCGACGGCCTCGTAGAGGGCCGCCTGCTCCGAGGTCAGGCCGGCGTACTCGTCCAGGACTATCTTATCGGGCAGGTCGGCGGCCACTGCCCGGTCGGTCTTGAGCCGGCGCATGATGAACGGCGCCGTGGCCCGCCGGAGGCCGGC
>JAHIWG010000071.1 GCA_018816345.1 Spirochaetota bacterium
GGCTGCCTAAGACCGACTGCCCCGAGGACCTGCTGGCGGTGGAGCGGGCCGTCGAGGCGGCGGAGCGCCGATTCGGGCGTCCCTCCGGCTCGGTCAAGCTGATAGCGGCTATAGAGTCGGCGCGCGGCATCCTGTCCGCGAGGGAGATAGCCGCCTGCAGCCCGCGCCTCGTCGCGATAGCCATAGGCGCCGAGGACTTCGTTACCGATCTCCATACCACGCGCAGCCCCGAGGGCGTCGAGCTCCTGGCCGCGAGGAGCCTCCTCGTGATGGCCGCGCGCGCCGCCGGGATCATGGCCATAGACACGGTGTTCACCGGGGTGGACGACGAGGAGGGCTTCCTGAGGGAGGCTCGCCTGGCCAAGCAGCTGGGCTTCGACGGCAAGAGCGTCATCCACCCCTCCCAGGTGGCCCTGATCCGTTTCGTCTACGAGCCCTCGCCCGAGGAGATAGCCAAGGCGAGGCGCGTCGTCGAGGCCGCCGCTGACGCCGAGGCCAAGGGCTCGGGCGTCGTGTCCCTGGACGGGAAGATGATAGACAAGCCTATCGTGGAGCGCGCCCTGCGCGTGCTCGCGCTGGCCGGGGAGGCTTCGGAATGAGCCGCGAAGGATCCAAGGTATACGAGAGCCTCGAACGAGCCCTAGACGCCGTGGGCGTGGAGAGCGGCATGACCGTCTCGTTCCACCACCATTTCAGGGAAGGCGACCTCGTCGTGAACATGGTCGTGGAAGCGCTCGCCAGGCGCGGCGTCAGGGACCTGACGCTGGCGCCCAGCTCGCTGACCTCGGTGCACGCGCCGCTCGTAGGGCGCGTCAAGGACGGCACGATACGGAGCATACGCACGAGCGGACTCCGCGGCCCCCTCGCCGACGCGATCAGCGCGGGCCTCATGGACGAGCCTATACTCGTGCATTCGCACGGGGGTCGCGCCCGCGCCATGGACTCCGGCGAGGTAGCCGTCGACGTGGCCTTCCTGGGAGTGCCGGCCTGCGACGAGCGGGGCAACGCCAACGGCACGGCGGGCAGGTCCGCCTGCGGCTCCCTAGGCTACGCCATGGTTGACGCGCGCAACGCCAGGAAGGTCGTCCTCCTTACCGAGGAGATCGCCCCCTACCCGCTCGGGCCGGCGTCGATACGCCAGGACCAGGTCGACGCCGTCGTCAAGGTGGATTCCGTCGGGGACCCGGCGGGCATAGGCAAGGGCGCGACCCGCATGACCCGCGACCCGAGGGAGCTCCTCATCGCCTCGAACGCCGCCCGGGCCATAGAGGCCGCCGGCGTCGTGCGGGACGGCTTCTCGCTCCAGACCGGATCCGGCGGGGCCAGCCTCGCCGTCGTGAGGTTCCTAAGGGAGGCGATGCTGCGGCGAGGCGTCAAGGCGTCGTTCGCCCTCGGGGGCATAACGAGCCAGCTCGTGCGCCTCCACGAGGAGGGCCTCGTGGGCGCGCTCCTGGATACGCAGAGCTTCGACCTCGACGCCGCGAGGTCGCTGGCCGCCAACCCGGGGCACCGGGAGATAGACGCGGCGTACTACGCCAGCCCGGGCGGCAAGGGCTGCGCCGTCGACGCCCTCGACGTCGTCGTGCTGTCGGCGATGGAAGTGGACCTGGAGCTCAACGTCAACGTGATCACCGGCTCCGACGGCGTCATCCGAGGCGCCTCCGGCGGCCACTGCGACACCGCGGCCGGAGCCGCCCTGACGGTCGTCGTAGCCCCGCTGCTGCGCGGGCGCCTCCCCACCGTGATGGACAGGGTGACGACCGTCGTCACTCCCGGCCGGAGCGTCGACCTCCTCGTCACCGACAGGGGCATGGCGGTGAACCCGCGGCGCCCCGAGCTGCTGGAGGCCCTGACGAGGGCGGGCCTGCCCGTACGCGACGTCGCCTGGCTCAAGCGCCTCGCCGAGTCGTACACAGGAGTCCCCCGCCCGGTGGAATTCGACGACCGCGTCGTCGGCCTCGTCGAGTACCGCGACGGCTCGGTCATCGACACCATCCGCCGCCCCAAGGCTCTAGCCCGGTGAGCGCCGCGACGTCGCCGGGCGGGCGCGGCCGCCTCGTCGCCGGGCTCGGCGAGACGCCATGCCCGCCGACGGGGGTCGCGCTCGCCGGGGCTCTCGCCGAGCGCGACCGCAGGTCAGCGGAGACCGCGAGCCTCCTAGGCTCCGGCGCCCGCGCCGTGGTCAGGCTATCCGCGAGGATGCCGAGCCGGATGCGCGAGCGCGGGCTCTGCGAGTCGCCGATAGAGCGCGGCGCGGCGGCGTTCGAGTCCGCCTGCCGCGGGCTCGGCGTACGCGTCGAGGGACGCGGCGCCGGGGACGGGGCGCTCGGCCCGTGGCGGCTATGGGCCTCCGACGCGTCGCCGGCCGAGCTGAAGCGCGCGGCCCTGATCGTCGAGGAGGGCTCCTACCTGGGCCAGCTGCTCGATATAGACGTCGCGGGCCAGGACGGCGCGTTCGGCCGATCCGAGCTCTGCATGCCGCCCCGTCCGTGCGTCGTCTGCGGCCGCCCCGCGTCCGCGTGCGCCGGCAGGGCCGCGCACCCGGAGCGGGACGTGGAGGACGCCTTCGAGGCTATCCTCGGGCTATCGTCCGGCGCCCTCGCGGCGCCCGGGCGGGAAATTGGATCTCCGGACGGAGGCGCCGTCGGCGACTATCCGTCCTCTACCATACGAGAGATCGCTTACAAAGGAGGAGATACGCCATGAAACGTATCACCCGTATTCTTACGGCGGCCGCGCTCGTCGCGGCCGTAGCGACGCCCGCGTTCGCCCAGGCCAAGGGATACCCGTCCCGCACCGTCGAGTGCTACGCCCCGGGCGGCGCCGGCGGCGGCTGGGACCTGACCATCCGCACGGTCTCCAAGACCCTGACCGATACCGGCCTCGTCAAGGTAGCCATGCCCGTCGAGAACAAGTCGGGCGGCGGAGGAGCGGTATTCCTTACCGCCCTCCAGTCGATGAAGAAGAAGGATAACGTCCTTACCGTCTATAGCCCGCCGCTCCTGTTCATCAACATAAACGGCACGACCCCGTTCTCCTACAAGAACACGACCCCCCTGGCCCGCCTGATCACCGACTTCGGCGCCTTCGTGGTACGCAAGGACTCCAAGTACACCTCCATATCCCAGGTCATCGAGGACCTGCGCAAGAACCCGACCAGCGTAAAATTCGGAGGCAATTCGGCGGCCGGCTCCATGGACCATATCCAGTTCCTGGTCGTCGCCAAGGCCGCGGGGCTCACCGGCCTCAAGAACATCCAGTTCATCAGCTTCCAGGACAACGCCGGCGCCGCCCAGCTCCTCGGCGGCCATATCGACATGCTGTCCACCGGGCTCGGCGACGTGCGCGGGCTCGTGGAATCGGGCGACCTCCGCGTCCTCGCCTCCACCGCTCCCGTCAGGCCCAGCTTCGGCGTCGGCAAGGACGTCCCCACGGTCCGTGAGCAGGGCATCCCCGTCGACTTCCTCAACTGGCGCGGCATCTTCGGGCCGCCCGAGATGCCCGACTACGCCGTCAAGTTCTGGCGCGACGCCTTCGCCAAGATGGTAAAGACCCCGGAATGGCAGAAATCCTGCGAGACCAACGGCTGGGTACAGAACTACGCGGACCAGCCAGAATTCCTCTCCTTCCTCGAAACCCAGAACAAGCTCGCCAGAGAGATCCTCTCCGAGCTCGGCATGGCTAAGTAAAGAGCGATTGCGAGCCCGAGCCCGAGCGCCGGAAGCCCCGGGCTCGGGCTTCCCATCTTTCCGATTCGGAGGAATCAATGACCTGGAACATGATAACGGGCCTCGTCGCTACGCTCATCGGAGCGGCGTACGGCTGGAGCGCCTGGAACCTGCCTCGGGCCACGTTCGGGAACCCGACCGGGCACATCGTCTACCCGGCGATACTGGGCGCGCTCATGACCCTGCTCGGCCTCGCCCTGGTCGTCAAGGAGCTCCTGTCCAAGAGCCCCTCGAAGGCCAAGAACTCGCCGAAATTCGGGGCCCTCACGCGACACGGCAAGGAGATCGCCATCGCCATCGCCGCGAGCCTCTGCTACGCCCTCCTCTTCGAGCCTCTCGGGTACGTCATCGCGACGATACTCTACCTCGGAGCCGTGCTGTTCCTCGTCAACGGCCGCGTCAAGGTCGCGCGGACCGTGATCGTGGCCGTGGCGTTCAGCGTAGGCGTGTACGTCCTCTTCTCGGTGCTCCTCGGGATACAGCTTCCGCGGATGCCTATCCTCGATATCTAGAAAGGAGGACGACATGAACGAAGTATTCTCCCAGCTATTCCTCGGCTTCCAGGTCGCGCTCACCCCTATCAACATAATGTGGACGACGCTCGGCGGCGTCCTCGGCACTATCATAGGCATGCTCCCGGGCCTCGGCCCGGCCACGGGCGTCGCGGTGCTCCTGCCCCTGACCTTCAAGATGGGCCCCGTGGGAGCCATGATAACCATGGCCGGAGTCTACTACGGCGCCATGTTCGGCGGCTCCCGCGCGTCGATACTGCTCAACACCCCGGGCGACGGAGCGGCCATCGCCACCTGCTTCGACGGCTACCCCATGACCCAGAAAGGCCGCGCCGAGGCGGCGCTCGCCATGTCCGCGGTCGCGTCGTTCATCGGCGGCATGATAGCCAACGTGGCCATGGTATTCGTCGCGGTGCCGGTCGCTAAATTCTCTTTGAAATTCGGCCCGGCCGAGTACACCCTGCTGATGCTCTTCGCCCTCGCGGCCACCGCGGCGATGTCGAAGGAGAAGATACTCCAGGGCTTCATCGGCATGGTATTCGGCCTGATGATATCGACGATAGGATTGGACGGCCTGACGGGCGTCAACAGGTTCACCTTCAATATCCTCGAGTTGATGGGGGGCATAGACTTCCTGATCATCATCATCGGCATCTACGCCCTGGGCGAGGTCTTCAAGAGCTTCAAGTCGGTGCACGACCCGAGCTACAAGATGCAGACGAAGTTCGGGAAGATCACCTTCACGAAGGAAGACTGGAAGCGCTCGTGGCCGGCCATACTGCGCTCCACGCCGCTGGGCTTCTTCATAGGTGCCCTGCCGGGAGCGGGCGGCACGATGGCCGCGCTGATGGCCTATAACAACGAGAAGAACCTATCCAAGCACCCCGAGGAATTCGGCAAGGGAGCCATAGAGGGCCTCGCGGCCCCGGAGGCGGCCAACAACGCGTCCAGCGTAGGCGCCCTCATCCCCATGATGACCCTCGGCATTCCGGGCTCGGGAACCACCGCGGTAATGCTCGGCGCCCTGCTGATGCTCGGCCTCCAGCCTGGCCCGCTCCTCTTCACGAAGCAGCCGGAGGTCGCGTGGGGCATGATAGCGTCGATGTTCATCGGCAACTTCATCCTCCTCATCGTCAACATGCCCATGGCGAGCATACTCGTGCGGGTCCTCTCCGTGCCGGCCAAGGTGCTCTATCCCTTGATCCTCGGCCTGGCGTTCATAGGCACCTACGCCATCACCAACAGCGTCGTGGATTTCTTCATCCTGATCGCCTTCGGCCTCATCGGCATCTTCCTCGACAAGGCGAAGATACCGACCGCCCCGCTGATACTGGGCGGGATAGTAGGGTCGACCATGGAGACGTCGTTCCGGCAGGCCCTGATGCTCTCCGACGGGAGCCCGAAGATATTCTACGGCTCCACGGTCACTATCGTCCTGATCGGGCTGACGATCTTCTCGATCGCGTGGCCCTTCGTAGCCGGCGCCATCAAGTCCGCCAAGCGCGCGAGGAAGGCCTAAGCCTATGCGGGCTCCGTGCGCGGCGCGGGCATTCGCGGCGCGGACGGCTAGGCTCGCCGCCCGATCCCTGCTAAGGGAGGCGGAGGCGGCGCCAAAGCCCGGGCTCGTGGATCGCTTGGGCCCGGGTTCCCATTCCGATATGGACATCGGCCATTTCAGGCTCTCGGCGGCCGCCCTGGAGCCGTATTTCACCCGCATGGCGGAGGAAGGCGATCCCGAGAGGCTACGTAGCCTCGGCATAGAGGCGGAGGCGGCTATGCTCGCGGCGACCGGCGGCGTAAATACGCACAAGGGCGCGATATGGGCCCTCGGCCTCCTGTGCGCGGCCGCCGGGACCCTCCACGCCCGGGCGCGCCGCGTCGGGGCGCCCGACGCGGAAGCGGTGTGCGACGCGGAAGCGGTGTGCGACGAGGCGGCCGCCCTCGCCGCCCGGATAACGGCGCTCTCCGGGCGGCCGGGCGGGTCGGAAGCCACCCACGGCCAGGCGGCCAGGCGGGACCACGGCCTCCGCTCCGCCGCATGCGAGGCGCTCGCCGGTTTCCCGTCGGTCAGGGCGGCCGCCCTGCCCATCGCCCGTGGGCTCGCCCGGAGCGGGGATCGCGACGCGCCGGACGCCCGGGCCCGCGAGGACGAGGCCGTCATACTGGTGCTGCTCGCCGCGATGACCGCGACCGACGACACCTGCGTCGTAGCCCGCGGCGGCCTCGAGGCCCTCGGCATGGCCCGTTCCATGGCCCGGGAAGTCCTCGGCGCGGGCGGGCCCCGTTCCGACGCCGGTGCCCCGGCCTACGCGCGCATGATGGCCGAGTTCGCCGCGCGGAGGCTTTCGCCTGGCGGCTCCGCGGACATGTGCGCAGCGGCGCTCTTCCTGGCCGACCTAGAGAGACCCGGCCCCCCCGGCCTAGCCTTGCCCCGGGCGAGGCGATGAGGTTAAGATTCTAGTATGCGTACCGCGTACCCTTGGATAGAGCTGTCCGCCAAGCGGCTCCTCGATTGCCGTATCTTCAACGTACGATCGAGCGAGCGCCAATCCACCTCGGGCAAGCGGGGGACGTTCTTCTCCGTGGACGCGCCCGATTGGGCCGGCGTCATCCCCGTCGTGGAGACTCCCGAAGGCCGCTCGTTCGTGATGATACGCCAGTTCCGGCACGGCACGAGGCATCTGTCGATCGAATTCCCCGGCGGCATAGTCGACCCGGGAGAGGCCCCGGCCTCGGCGATAGCCCGGGAGCTCCTCGAGGAGACGGGCTACCGGGCAGAGATGCTGGTCCCGCTCGGCGTCCTGTCGCCTAACCCGGCGTTCATGACCAATACCTTCCACGCCTTCGTCGCCGAGGGCTGCGTCCTGGAGCGCGCCCAGCGCCTAGACGAGAACGAGGAGATAGAGGTCATGCTCGTCCCCGAGCGCGAGGCGATAGACATGATAGGCGCGGAGGATATGGGGCACGCGCTCATGACGGCGACCCTGTTCTTCTACGAGCGGTACCGGGGAAAGCTGGACTGACCGAGGCCGCCGGGAACGGCGCGGCGGTTTAAATATTCGCGCCCGGTATTGATGGCCGCCGGCCTTTGGATTACGCTTTGGCTCAATGAAAAAACCAACCCGTTCGTCGGTCTTGACGATCGCATCCGCCGCTGCGGCCTTGGCCGGGGCGGTACTGCTTAAACGGGTATCCTACGCTCTCTTCCACACGACGGCGGAGCTATTCAGCATAGTCATATCGTCGTCGGTGTTCATCATAGCGCTCCAGACGCGGGCCATCGCTACCAGCGCCTTCTTCGGCCTCATCGGGGTTTCGCTCGGCGCGACCGGACTCGTCGACCTCGTCCACGCGCTCGCGTACAAGGGCATGGGCCTCTTGCCGGTCGTCGGCTCCAACCCAGCGACGCAGCTCTGGATCGCGGGGAGGCTCCTGCTCGGCGTCTCGCTCGTCGCCGCGGCCCTCATCGCCGGGAAGGACGGCTCGTTCCGATTCGCCCTCGCCGTCTCCCTATACGCGCTCGCGGTCGCCGCGATAACGGCCTCGGTATTCGGAGGAGCGTTCCCGGACTGCTACGTCGAGGGCTCGGGGCTCACGGCCTTCAAGGTGGCCTCGGAGTACGTATCGATCGCCTTGTTCGCGGCCTGCCTCGCGATCCTCCGCTCGCGCCGGAGCGCCTTCAGCAGCGAGAACCTGCGGTTCATCTCGCTCGGCATCTCCGCCCTCATCGTCGCGGAATTCTGCTTCACGCTCTACGCCGACGTATACGGCATCCTCAACTTCGCGGGCCACGCCTTCAAGGTCGCCGGGTATTACTTCTTCTACAAGGCCCTCGTGGAGTTCTCGCTCGCGAAGCCGTTCCGATCGCTATTCCTCGAGGCCGAGCGGAGGATCTCGGAGCTGACGCGCGCGAACGAGCGAATCGAGTCTATGCAGGTCAAGCTGATAGAATCGGAGAAGCTCGGCCTCCTGGGAAGGCTCGCCGCCACGATCGCCCACGACATCGACACGCCGCTCGGGGTCATAGCCTCGGTATCCCGCGCCAGCGGCCAGCTCCTCTACGAACTGCTGCCCGGCGCCTACGAGTGCGCGAGGGAGCTCGACGCCGAGAAGTACGGTTTCTTCAGGCATTGCACGCTACGGGCCCTCTCGCCCATCGCCGACGAGGCGGCCATGGCTGACGGGTTCCACGGCCTGGCGAATCGCGCCGAGGGGATAGCGTCGTCGCTCGGGGAGCGGGGCCTCTCCCTCGACCCCGCGTCGCTCGGAATTCTGGCGGAGCTCGACGCCGACCCGGGGCGGGGCGATTGCCTATCGGCCCTCGGGAGCCCCGATCGGGACCGCATCCTCAAGCTCGCCAGGGCGACGCTCTACCTGAACCGCAATAACAGGCTCGCGACCTTCGCCGCCGCCAAGGTCGAGCTGGCCGTCAAGGCCATCAACCGGTACTCGCCGGGGACGGCCTGCTCGGTCCGCGTAGAGACTGACCTGCGAGCCCTCGCGGAATCCGTCCTGGCCCTCTTCAGCGCCCCGATGCAGGGCCGAGTAGCCCTCGCCCTCGAGCTCGGCGAGGCGCCGCGCGTCTTCGCCGTCCCCGATCAGATAGGGCTAGTCATCTGGAACCTCATAGAGAATAGCCTGCAGGCCATGGCGTATCGGGGGCGCCTAGCGCTTCGCCTCGTAGCGAAGGGAACCGAGGCGATCGTCTCCGTCGAGGACGACGGCCCCGGCATCCCCAGCGGTCTGAGCGATCGGGTGTTCGAGCCGTTCTTCTCGACGAAGGATGCGGGCGAGGGCCTCGGCCTCGGGCTGAACCTATGCAGGCGAATCGTGCTAGACCACGGCGGCAGGATCTATTTCACGAGCCGGCCGGGGCGGACGATTTTCAGCGTGGCGTTGCCGACGGTTAACGCCCGAGGTGACGGAGACGGAGACGGAGACGGAGACGGAAATGGATAATAAGGTAAAGAAGGCGGTCATCCTGGTCGACGACGAGATCCTCCTCATCATGACCCTGCGTATGGAGATGCAGCGCCACTACGGTGACGCGTTCAGGGTGGAGACGGCCACGCGAGCTGAAAGGGCCGAGGCGCTATTAACGGAGCTCATCGATTCCGGCGTGATGGTGGTTCTCATCATATCGGATTGGTCGATGCCCGGTATGCGCGGCGACGCGCTGCTCGAGAGGATAAGGTCGAAGGACGGTACCATCAAGACGATACTGCTCTCGGGCTACGCCTGCGACGACAGCGTCAGGCGCCTCTACGACTCGAACTGCCTCGACGCGTTCGTCGCCAAGCCCTGGACCGAGGAAACGCTTTTCGGAACGGTGGACCGGCTCCTCTCGGCAGGCTGAGCCGGCAGGCCGTTAGATATCGCCTCCTAGCCCGCCTCGACAGGGTTCCTGAGTATCCCTATCCCCTCTATCTCCACCTCGCAGACGTCCCCCGGCCTCATGTACAGCGGCGGCTTCCGCGACATGCCAACGCCGGAGGGCGTCCCGGTCACGATCACGTCCCCGGGCTCGAGGGTCATGACCTCGGCGAGCGTCGCGACCAGCGCGGCCACGCCGAACACCATGTCAGCCGTATTCCCGTCCTGCACGAGCGTCCCGTTCAGCCGGGTCCTAATCGATAGCCCGGCCGCGCCGGGGGGCAGCTCGTCGGGCGTGACGAGGCAGGGGCCGAAGGCTCCCGTGCCGTCGAAGTTCTTGCCTACGGTCCATTGCGACGTCCGCATCTGATAGTCGCGTATCGACGCCTCGTTGAAGGCCGAGTAGCCAGCGACGTACTCGAGGGCGCGCTCGGCCGGCGCGCCCTTGCATCGGCGCCCGATGACGACCGCGAGCTCAGCCTCGTAGTCGAGCTCCTGCGATACGGCCGGCCTGAGTATGGCCTGCCCGTGCCCGACGAGCGTCGAGGGGAACCTGGCGAAGATAGCCGGGTAGCCCGGCTCCCCTAGCCCCGTCTCCGCGGAGTGCGCCCTGTAGTTGAGGCCTATGCAGACTATCTTCGATGGCCTGCGGACGGGCGGAGAGAACCGGACGGAGGCCGCGTCCACGAGCGGCGCGGAAGACAGCGCCTCGCCTACGGCCCTCAGGTCCGCCCCTGACGCCAAGAGCTCGTCGAGGCTTCCGGGGTAGCCCGGAACCCCTAGTTCGAGGCCTCGGAGCCCGTCTTCGCGCCCTAGTCCCAGGCCGGGGCGGCCTTCGCGCTCGTAAGAATAGAATTTCATAGCCGCTCCTATCGGTGCCGCGAGGCATCGCGCTCAGCATACCGGGAAAAGGCCGCTAGCGGGAGCCTTTTATCGTGAACGTCTTCCGTAAGAGGCTTACTAGCTTCTTCAGGCTCGGGTCGGCGAGGCCCGCTATCGGGAAATCGTTGATCGCGTCCGAGCGCTCGGCGAGCAGCCAGCGGTAGAGGCGGCCGGAGACCTGGGCTACTGGATCCTTGGACGAGCATATGCGCACCATGGCGAGCATCTCCTCGGAGCTGAACATCTTCCACTTGCCGTCGCGGACGATGTCGTAGGTAGAGCCGTCCGAGGCCGCCTCGACGCGGAACTCACCTCGCGCCCCGGCCGGAGCGCCGGCCTTCGACCGAGCCTCGCCCGTACCGAGCTCCCGGGAACGCGTCGAGGCCCTCTCCGCCTCGACGGCCGCCGCCTCGAGCTCGGAGACGCGCATATTATACAGATGCACCCGGGCCTGCTCGATAAGGAACGCCAGGCCCTCCGCGTCGAGCTCCGGCACGAGGGCGATAAGCTCCTCCGCGAGGGCCTTGGCCGCGCCTTTCTGGCCCTTCTTCGATGTCTTCCCCGATTCGGTCGACTTCGCGTTTCCGCTCGCCTTTGCCATCGCTCCTCCTACTAGCCGCGCTCGAGCGCGCGATTCCAGTATACGACGATCGCCAACGAATTTCATTAGCGATGATGTAAAGCTAGCTTGACACGCCACGCCGCCTTGGATATAGTGCATGTAAAGCTAGCTTGACAATACGAAGGAACGAAATGCACAACCGCGTCAAGGAACGGAGACTGGCGCTGGGGATGACCCAGGGCCAGCTCGCCGAGCGGGTCGAAGTATCGAGGCAAACGATCATATCGATCGAGAGCGGCAGGTACGACCCCTCGTTGTCGCTCGCCCTGAAGCTCGCCGCGTTGCTCGGCGAACGGGTCGAGGAACTCTTTATACTATCGGAGGATTGAATGAAGGCATTATCGAAACTCACCATGAAGCGCTATATCATCACGAACGCCATCCTGGCGGCTTCCTTCGCGAACGTCGCGCTATTCGGCGAGAGGCTCGCCATGGGCGAGGCCTTCACGGCGGGCCTCGTCACGGGGATAGGAGTAGGATGGCTCGTGTTCGCGGTCGCCGGAATAATCGAGCTCAAGCGCCCGGGTCGGGCATGGGACGAACGGACCATGGCTATCTTCTCCAAGGCCTCGGGCTTCGCGTTCTGGGTCGTCGTGCTCGTCGCCTCGGTACTCTCCGCGCTCCTGCGCTCGGAGACGATAGGCCTATCATGGACCGCGGCCGACCTCTGCGGGACGCTTTCGAACGTCGCGCTCGGTTCCTTCGCGCTCTCCTCGTTAGTCATCTCGAGGAAATCCTAGGCCAAGCCCGACGACCGCGCTGTACACGGCGCGGCGGATAGGCTAGCATCGGGTCCCATGAACGGCTACGGACTAGTACGGGTTAGGGAAGCGTGCCCGCGGGTCGTCGTCGACCTGCGCTACGCGACGGCGCGCAACTTCCTCGGGACGAGGCTGTACGACGGCGACGAGGCGTGGCTGCTAGAGGGCGCGGCGACGAGGCTCGCCGAGGCGTCGAGGCTAGCGGAGGCCATGGGCCGGAGGCTCGTCGTCCTGGACGCGTACCGCCCGCTATCGGTGCAGGCCCTCATGTGGGACCTCCAGCCGGACCCCGCCTTCGTCGCCCCCGCCTCGCGAGGATCTATCCACAACAGGGGCGCGGCCGTCGACGTCGCGCTGGCGGGTCCCGACGGCCGGGAGCTGGCGATGCCGTCCGCGTTCGACGAGTTCTCCGAGCGGGCCTCCCACGGCTACGAAGGCGGCGACCCAGTCGCCCTCGAGAACAGGGGCGCGCTCCGATCCTGCATGGAAGCGGCAGGCTTCGCGGCCTACGAGGCGGAATGGTGGCACTACGTCGACCCGGACTCGCGGGCGGCCCCGCTTCTCGACGTCCCGCTCTCGGAGCTCGCCCTCGGCGCGATTGGGACGATCGGGCCCGCGTCGCGGGCCGGTTCCTCCCGCTAGGGCTCCGCGCGGCTGGGGCCTCCGCGCGGCAAGGGCCTCCCGGTAGAGCCTCCCCCGCGTGCATTTTGCTTGATAAAAACTTATCACCCCGTATACTATCCCGGTCATGGTACCGAAGCTCCGCCGCTATATCTCGACAAGACTCATGTGGGCGGTGCTCGGGAGCGGCCTACTGGCCGGCGGCGGCGTCATCGCGAGCGGCTTCATGCTCTTCGACAGGCTCGTCTCCACGGCTATCGATTCTTCGCTCCTAGAGGCGGAGAACAGGTTCGCGGTGCTCGACGTCATGCTTACGCGCGTAGAGCGAGACGCCGCCGAGAACGGCAGGTCGGCCCTCCTCGAGCTATCGAGGCGGTACCCGAGCATAGGGCTTGCGGAGAGGGAGGGGACCGACGGCCTGAAGTCCGTCGCCTCCGAGCTCGGCGTCAGCGAGATTTATTTCATCCGGGCCGACGGCGTCGTCAGCGCCACCTCCTTCGAGCCGGACGTCGACATGGAGCTCTACGCGCTCGGCCCCGGCTTCTCCAGTTTCCTCAAGGGACTTCGCGGCTCGGGCCGTTTCGCCAGCCAGCGCTTGAGCATTTCGATACGTACGTCCCAGGCCAACAGCTACCAGTACTTCGGTCCCGCCGGGGCCGATTACGTCATCGAGGTATCCACCCGCCTCGGCCAGGCGATACAGAAGACCTTCCCGGGACACGACCTGGAAAGCCTGCTCTCCCTCGTATTCAACGCCGGCGACGAGAAGGCGCCGTATATAGTGCGCGCCGTCGACATACTCGCGGGAAACGCCATGCCCTACCGCTCCTTCGTCCATGAGCGGCCCGTAGAAGAGGGGATTCAGGCCCTCGTCCTCGCCTCGAAGGAGAACGGAGGCTCGGCGTCCGCCCCCATGGGCGACGAAACCGTAATAGTCCGCAAGCTAAGGCTGGCGAAGCGGGGATTCGACTATGCCGACAGCGGCTTCTACGCCGTTTTCACCGCCAATCGCGCCATCGCTAAGAATTTCGCCCTCGTATCGACCGGGATCTCGCTAGGGCTTATCGCGGCGGCGGTAGTAGCGGCCTATTTCCTCGCGAGGTCGTCCTTCGAGCGCCGCGTCATGTCCAGGCTCGAGTCCCTCGAGGCCGCGATGGGCCGGGTGGCTTCGGGCGAGAGCGACTCCCACCTCGACGACGGCCAGGGCGACGAGATATCGTCGATAGGCCGTAGCGCCGCGGGCATGGTGCTCCAGATACGGGAACGCAACGCCGAGCTATCGTCGTTCGCGAGGCGCCTCGAGGAAGAGGTGGACGCCGTCGCCCGTAGGGAACGGGACCTGACCGCCGCGCTCGAGGCTAATCAGTCGCTCATCCACGAGCTCGACCACCGCGTGAATAACAACCTCCAGCTCGCCATAAGCCTGGCGTCGATGCAGTCCAGGGCGGCGTGCTCCGACGACGTCCGCGCCGCCCTCGACCGCATGCGCACGAGGCTCGGCGTCGTCGCCATGGTCCAGGACCTGGCGCTCAAGTCGCCCGACATGCCGCTCGTCGATATGGCCCGGTTCCTAGACGCCGTAGCCGCGGACATAGCGGGCGGTTTCGGCCCCCTTTCCGGTCGCATCGCTAGGAGCGTCGAGGCCGACGGCGTCGCCGTCGAACCGGGCAGGGCCGCCGATATAGGCTTCATCGCGGCGGAGCTGATAGACAACGCGTACCGCCACGCCTTCCGAGACGCCGGGCCAGGCTCGCTCCGGATCGTCATGGCACGCCTCGGCGACGAGCTGACGCTGACTATCTCGGACGACGGCTCGGGAGAGCCTGTCCGCGGGGGCGTGGGCCTCGAGCTGGCCGAGGCGTTGGCCTCCCAGCTCAAGGGCTCCCTGTCGCGGGAAACCGGCGGGGGGACGCGCTTCGAGCTACGCATCCCTTCCGAAGTCGAGAGGACGAGATAATGGCTGGCCGCGCCTCCTCGGCCGCCGTTCTCGCCGTCTTCGCGGCCGTCCTAGCGGCTGGGATAGCCTCCGCGGCCCCCCTCGCTCGACCCGGCGGCTTCTCGCTTACGGCCATGGACGACGAGGCGATGGACGGCTACATCGTATGGGCGCCGGTCGGCTACGATCCCTCGAAGGCGTATCCGGTCATACTGTCGATACACTCGAGCGGCGAGACGGGCGGGACGGTCAGGACCGCGCTCGTGCACGGCCCGGGGCGCGCGCTGAAGGATCCGTCCCCCCGCTTCGACGCCCTGAGGTCGTCGTTCATCATCGTGTTCCCCCACCTCAAGGAGGGCGAGTATACGGAGCGGCAGTGGTTCGACAGGACCGGCGCGCTGGACGCGCTCCTCACGCGCATCATGGACGGATACTCCTGCGACCCGTCCCGGCTGTACCTGCTCGGCTACTCCACCGGCGGTACGGGTAGCTGGGGCTACGCGAGCAGCCATCCTCTCGATTTCGCCGCCATCATCCCCGAGGCCGGCTTCACGAGGCCCGACCTCGGCCTCAAGAAGCCGATAGTCCGGGAATGGGCGAACCTGCGCGACGTCCCCATATGGGCGTTCTACAACGTCTTCGACAAGGCCGTCCACTACAACCACATCACCCAGGCCGTCGAGGCGATCGAGGCGACGGGGGGAGAGCCGTTCGTCAGGCTTACCCACGGCGTCGTAGGGCCGGAATTCAGGGGTAGCGTCATCGTCGACGTCGACCCCGCGGCCGTACTCGGCGTCGGCAGGATATGGTCCAGCTTCAGGATAGGCATCCATTCTCAGGGCGACCTATGGCAGAACCCCCTGCTGTACGATTGGCTCCTGAGCCATCGCAACGAGTCATGGCGCGGAGGGATCATCGCCCGCGCGATAGCCGAGCGCGACCGGCGCAGGATGCGCTAGCCGGCCTCCCCGCCGTCCTCACGGACGCCGCTTCAGGTCGATGGCGTCCTCCGGGCAGACCTCGTGGCAACAGTAGCAGCGCAGGCACTTCTCGTAGTCTATCGCCACGAACCTGCCCGCCGTATCGTCGGCGAAGCCGAGAGCGACGGCCGGGCATATCTTGACGCAGGCCCCGCAGAGCGCGCAGCGATCCCGGGAGAAGTACGGGCGCGGCACGCTCAGGTTCCTTACGAGCCTGCCTAGGGGGCCCTTCCTCGCCGCGGCTTCCCCGCGCACTATCCGCACCTTCTCGAACCCGTGGATCCTCGCGGCCTCGAACGGGACGCCCTCTATTACTATATCGGCGCGATCGAAGCCGTACGCCGCCCCCTCGGAGGCCACGCGGAGGTAGGGAATATCCAGCGGGTCGTAGCCGACCAGCGACGACGCGACCCAGTCGAGAGAGAACGCGTCGCGCGAGGCTAGGACGAGGCCAATCGATCGGGGCGTGCCGTTGAACGGCCCCGCGCCTTCCATGCCCACGACGGCGTCCATGATGGCGAAGCACGGCTTAACCGCGAGAGCCAGGTCGGCGAGCATGGCTCCGAACTCGGCCTTTCCCGGGAAGCGCATATGGAAGGCGCTCTTCTGGAGTCCGGGAACGACGCCGAAGAGGTTCTTGACCGCTCCGGTGAAGTACATGAACGAGTGCGTCTTGAGCCTGCACAGGCTTATGACGCAGTCCGCCTCGGCGACGGCTCGCGCTACGCTGAAGCGCTTGACGAGCGTTCCCCCGGGGACGGCCACCTCGACCGAATCGGCGAAGTCGACCCACTCGGCGCCCTCCTCCATCGCTACCGGCTTGAGCCCGCTCTTGGCGCCGACGGCGTCGCCTGACTGGAACGCCGGCGAGTCGCCGACCAGCACGCGCGCCGCGCCCCTGCCCCTCGCGACCCTGATGGCGGCCCTGAGGATCTCCGGCTCCGTCGTGACGGGCTTGCCGCCGTTCGCGGAGGCCAGCATGTTAGGCTTGAGGAGGACGCTCTTGCCGGACAGCTCGAGGCCGCCGGCCCCGTCGACCGCCTCGGCGACGGCCTTCTCCACGGCCTCGCGCCCGTAGTCGGCGCAGCGTACGATAGAAACGCTCGTATGCATCCTCGCTCCTCGCGGAAAGAATCCCTACTCGACGATAGTCGTCCAGCCGAACGGATCGGGAAGCCGACCCGTCTGTATCCCGTCTATCGCGTCGAAGATAGCGGCCGTCGCCGAGCCTACGCCGCCGTCGCCGATGGCGTAGTCGCGCTCCTTCCAGCGCATCGATCCTATCGGCGATATCACCGCCGCGGTGCCCATGCAGAAGGCCTCGTCGGCGGGGCCGGCCGACTCGTAGGCGCCGAGCCCGAGCACCCTGTCCAGCTCGAGCGGCGCGAATACCACCTCCAGGCCGAGGCTCTCCCTAGCTACCCGCATCACCGAGTCGCGGGTGATGCCCCTGAGTATGGAGGGAGAGTCGGCCACGTATAGCGCGCCGTCCTTGACCATCGCGAAGTTGGCCGCGCCGACCTCCTCGACGTGCCGGCCCTGGTGGTCGAGGAACAGCAGGTCGGCGAACCCTTCAGCCTTGGCCTTCTTCGCGGGATAGAAGCACGGCGCGTAATTGCCCGCCGCCTTCACCCAACCGGTCCCGCGGGCGGCGGCGCGCTGGTAGGCGTCCTCCACCTTGACCGCGATGCACGAGAGCCCCTTGAAGTACGCGCCGACCGGCTGGACGTACACGACGAGGAGCGTCGCGTCGGCGGGCGCGGGAGCGAGGGTCATCCCGACGCCGGCCAAGAGGGGCCGTATATAGAGCGAGCCCTTGCCGAGGGGCGGCACGTAGTCGACGTTAGCCTTGACCGCCGCCCGGACGGCCTCGAGGTACAGCTCCTCGGGCGGGACCGCGAGCATGAGGCGCTCGGCCCCCGAAGCCATGCGCCGCGCGTTGTCGCCCGAGCGGAACAGCCGTAGCTTGCCGTCCACGCCGAGGCGCGCCTTCTGGCCCTCGAACAGGGCCTGGCCGTAATTGAGGACGCAGGCCTGCGGCGGTATCCTGAGCGCGCCGGTCCTCACGGTCGCCGGCGCCTCGAAGGCTCCGTCCGCCCCCGCCACGCTGCCGACCATGTACGGCGTCACGGTGACGGAGAAGCCGAGCGTGGCCCAGTCGATCGACGAGAGCGGCGTCGGCTCCATCGATCCGGGAATGACAATCGACTCGAATAGGGACCCGTCTCGGGCTTCGTTCATAGCTACCTCTCCTCCGCGCGGAATGTATCGTCAGACAGTAACACAAGACATCCGGGAGACTCAACCGGAGGGACTCGACCGGCGAGGCGCGGAGAATAAGGACGGCCTACCTGGAATCGTACAGACGGTGGCGCCTCCGCTCGCGCTCCCGCAGGCCCGAGGAGAACAGCCTCGCGCCCGCGAGCACGATTAGATAGGCCGCCAACGGCCAGGTAAGCATCCATCGGGCCCCGAGCAGCCTGACCCGGTACAGGCCTATCAGCCCCGCTATCTCCCCCGTCGTCGAGTTCAGGATCGGCGGATCGAAGGTCATGACGGTCCCGCCTATGAAGATCATGAATACGCCAAGCCTCCCGACCAGCTGGAGCACCGATACGGTCTGGTCGGCGAAGCTCTCCAGCAGCTCCTCGGCCAGGAACGGCATCACGTGCCTGCCGAATTTCCACGATCGGCCGGCGCCCGCCGACGAGGCGGCCTCCACGAAGGCGGCGTCGAGGAGGGCGCTGGTCTTGGCCGCCGTGGCGCCGACTATGGGGCCCAGGTCCAGGACCGAGAGGACGGCGCACTGGAACGCGAACAGCCGCCAGCCCTGCCACGGGGAATTGATGGAGAAGGGATACAGCACGAAGAACGCGACGACGAAGCTCGGGATACCCGCCAGGGGGGATACGCCGCGGTCGGCCCCGGGTCGCCCGGCCAGGGCGCGGGCGGCGCCTATGCCGCCTCCGACGACGGTCCGCGCGGCCGCCACGATGAACACGCAGCCTAGGGTCCACCTGAGCCCGTAGACGATACGCGTGAGGATATCGTACCCGTATTGGTCGGTCCCGAACGGATAGTAGGGGGACGGAGCCTCGGGCGCGAAGAGCCAGTCGGTGCCGGTCGGGGTCTCGACGGAGCGGAGGGTGTCGGAATAGTCCTCCGGGAAGGACGTAAACGCCCACGGGACGACGGCGACGACTATCAGGGCCGCGAGTATCGCGACGCCGAGACCGAGCCTAGCGTTCACCGGTCAGGGCCCTCCTTACCGCGTAGAGGGCCAGCCGGAAGAACCCCCAGGCGGCCAGGTAGAGGAGCATGACGCCGAGCAGCACCGATACGGCCAGCGAATACTGGTACTCCTCTATCCAGCCCGGCCGCCTCCCGGAGAAGGCGACCTGGAACAGGAACCTCGTGATGCCGGGAAGGGCGAATATGTACTCCGCCATGAACAGGTTCGCCTGCATGATGCCGAGGAGGGTGGGCAGCTCGGCCGACAGGGCGGGTACGACCGCGGCCCCTATGTGCCTGAGCCTCACCGTCCGCTTGGATAGGCCCTTGGACAGGGCGAATACGGCGTACGGCTCGCGCTCCGCGTCCATGGATTTCCTGAGGGTAGTCTTGAACGCGAACGCGAGGGGATAGACCGTCAGGAGGAGGAACGGCAAGAGCAGGAAGGCCTCGCTCGCCGCGTCGTGGGAAATTCGCCCTATCTTGAAGCCCGTGGCGTCGAGGATCGCTATGGTAGCCAGCTGCAGCAGGATGGCGGAGATGAAATCTGGTATCGCGTAGAGCGAGCCGAGGAACGACGATACGGCTGCGGCGGCCCGCCCTCGCAGGGACAGGCCGAGGGCCATGCCGCCCGCGAGGCCCACGGATCCGGCCGACGCCACGTAGAGGAACGAGACGGCGAAGAAGTGCGGCGCGATATCGAAGAAGCTCCAGGCGGTAGCGCCGAAGCGATACTCGAACGCCGACCCGTCGCCGAGCCCCCGCAGCCAGCCCGCGATGGCGTCTAGCGCGGGCCCGACGACGAGGACGGGAACCCCGGCGCGCTTCTCGAACAGTAAAGGGGCCGCGGCGATACAGAGGACGGCTATGGGCGCGAGGATAGCCGATGCGAGGTAGACTACCCGCTTCCCGGTTCTTTCAGTCATGGGGGGCATACTATGGCTATAGAATCCCCCGATTATAAAGATCGGTCAAGCGCGAACCTGTTCGCGGACGGGCCTAGCGCGGCAGGTCGGAGGAGCCGATCGTGGCGGCGTCTATGGCCGCCATGACGGAATCGTCCAGCTTCGCGACTAGGTCCATGGCCTTCATGTTCTCCGCAACCTGCTCGGGGCGCGACGCGCCGGTCATCACGGTGCTGACGCGTGGGTTCCTGGCGCACCACGCTATG
The DNA here is from genome assembly GCA_018816345.1 of Spirochaetota bacterium. Lineage (GTDB taxonomy): Bacteria > Spirochaetota > Spirochaetia > Treponematales > UBA12059 > SZUA-370. The sequence goes on from JAHIWG010000071.1 coordinate 19,818, forward strand.
GCCAGCTGCGCGCTCGTGGCGCCGAGTTCCTTGGCGATAGGCGCCAGCCGGGCCGCCGCCTCGAGCTTGGCGGGCGTCATCGAGCCGTCCTTCAGCCAGCCGTACTGCTCGAGCGATAGCCGCGAGCCCGCGGGTATCCCGCCAGCGTACTTTCCCGACAGCACGCCCGAAGCGAGGGGGCTCCACGTCGTCAGCCCCAGGCCCGTGGTGTCGTACAGGCGCGCGAACTGGCGCTCCACTCGGTCGCGGACGAACAGGTTATACTGAGGCTGCTCCATCACGGGCTTGCGGAGGTTGCGGCGGTCGGCTATCTCCCAGGCTTGCCGGTACTCCTCCGCGCTCCATTCGCTGGTGCCCCAGTACATGGCCCTCCCAGACGCGACGATGTCGCTCATCGCCCATACCGTCTCCTCTATCGGAGTATCGGGATCCGGGCGGTGGCAGAACAGCAGGTCGACGTAGTCCATGTCAAGCCGCCTCAGGCTGCCGTCGATGCCCTCGAGGAGGCGTTTGCGGTTAAGGGTATTCTTCTCGTTAGGGCCGTCGTGCAGGCCCCAGAACAGCTTGGTGGAAACGAGGTACGAACCGCGCCTGAGCCCGAGGCGCTTCAAGGCCGCGCCCATGATCTCTTCCGCCTTCCCGCCCGCGTAGACCTCAGCGTTGTCGAAGAAGTTGACTCCGGCGTCGTATGCCGTCTTCAGCGACGCGGCCGCGGCGTCGATGTCGACCTGGTTCCCGTACGTTACCCACGAGCCTATGGAGAGCGCGCTCGTCTTAATCCCCGAATTTCCCAATCGCCTGTATTCCATGGTTCCTCCGTTGGCGCCGACAGTCGCGAGGCCGTTTAAATAAAATGCTAGCAACGCGGGCCGGGAGTCAAGGCGACGGGAGACGCGATCCTGGAACCGGGCCGTAGCGAGCATGGGGAGGAGGAGCCCTCGTCCCAGCGGGGCTCCTCCTGGGCCGGACGCTCGCTCAGCCGGGGTTTATTCAGAAAGAGGTTACGCTAATACTGGCGGATAGCTCGGTCGTTATCGTATCTACGGTCCTCGACTTCCACGCGCATGAGGTGGCGCTACTGACAATGCCGGTGATCGTCGCCATCGTCAGCGTCGCCGCCCGGTCGAGCTCCTCCAGATCGCCGGTCCCGGCGTCGGGGGAAAGGATCCAGCAATTAGGTCCGACGGCCGCCGCGTCCGTCCCGGAGCCGACGATATAAACGCGGCCGTCGTCGCCTTCTACCGAGCTCATGCCGGTAGCGTTGGCGATAGTACCCCCGAAGTATTTCTGCCAGGCGACTGTCCCAGAGGATGACAGCCTCGCGGCCCACAGCGAGGTGAAGGTCGCGCCCTTGCTAGTAGAGGTCAGGAGCAGTCCGCCGTCGTCCATCGCGGCCGCCCGCGCCCATGAATCGGGCTGCGCGCTACCCATGCCGAACATGAAGGCGGACTTGCCGGATGCTACGGCGCCAGTCGCGGGATCGAGCGGGACCGCGACCAGCTCGTATTCATTAGTGCCGACGCCCCACACGAACGCGCCGTCCGCGCTAACGACCAGGGACTGTATAGCCGGCGTAGCGCGACCGGTCTTATCGAGTTGCTTCTGCCATAGGAGGCTTCCGTCGGACTTGGATAGCTTGAACATCCAGGATTCGCGTGACGCCCCCGTGCTGCTGTTCGTATCGGCGCCTATGAGGTAGCCGTCGGGTAACTCTACCGCGGAGTAGGCGGTGCGCGGAGACGTCGGGTAGGCGTTGTCCACGGATACCGCCCAGGCGACGTTACCAGATGCGTCGAGCCTTACGATGAAAGCCGAGCGGCCTATCATGCCGTTGTCGCGGGAACCGGACACGAGGATACCGTCGCCTACGGGGATGCACGAGTTGAAGCTCTCGTTGACGCCCGACTGGCCGAACGCCTTCGCCCATAACAGGTTACCGTCGAGGTCGGTCTTTACGACGAGAGCGTCGGAACTCGTTCCCGGCTGGGCGCCGAACGTCCAGGTCTTCCCGGCGAACAAGTAGCCGTCGGCCGCGACGGCGGACGAGTAGAACGCGTCGTAGTCGTTGCGCGTAGCGCTACCGAAGCCCTTGCGCCATGCGACGGCTCCATCCTCGCCGTACCTGACCGCGAAGGCGTCATAGCCGCCAGCTCCGCCGGCCATGGTGGAGGTCCCGGCCGCCACGACGCCCGTCCCGGAAACGGGCACGCTGGCCGCGTACAGGGTTCCGAAGGACGTACCGGTTCCCGCGAAAGCGGACCATGGATAGATCGGTACCGTTATCTCTGTATCCGCGCTGCGGGAGGCGGACCAGTTGCCGGCGGCGTCGGAGGCCTGGACGTACAGCGTATGGATACCCGCGGCCAGGTCGGCCGCCGGGGTAAAAGAAGTCGCCGAGCCGCACGCGGTCCACTCGCTCGGGGAGGGGTCATCGAGCGCTACGCGATAGCAAACCCTGTCCGCGTCGGCGTTCCATGACCAGGTAGGTCGCAGGTCAGTGCCCGTCGCCGGCACAGATACGGCGAAGGCGCCCGGGGCCGTATTATCAAGCAGGGCGCGTACGGTAACGACCTCGCTACGGAGGTCGAAGGCGTTCCTCGCCTGGACGTGCAGGTATCTCCAGCCGTCCCCATCGGCGACCGAGGCCGCATTCGACGAGCGCCATTCGCCGAGATCGGCCTCGTCGGCCGAAGGCGATCCGGTCACCGCGAACCTGAAGGAAGCCCCGGGATCGTCGGACGACCATGACCACGCGACCGCCTTTGCCGGGGCATCGACGTCCGACAGGCCCGAGACCGACGGTGCGGGCGGTAAGGGGGTGGCGCTGGCCTGGTTGGACGCCTCGGACTCGCCGCCCTCGCCTACCGCGGTGGCCACGTAATAGTAGGTAACCCCGTTGGTCAGCCCGGTATGGGCGTAGCCGCTGGCTACGCCGCCCAGCTTAGTCGCCGTAGCTGGCGTCAGGCCGCTAGCAGTCGACCAGTATAGTTCGTAGCTCGTCGCTCCGACGACTGGAGTCCAGGAGAGGGTCACCCGCGAGTCGCCGGCGATAGCGCTCAAGGAGGCGGGAGCTCCAGGATTCAAGGCCTGCGGTAGCGCCTCGGCCTGACTCGAGGCGGAGGACTCGCCGCCTTCGCCGACCGCCGTAGCGACATAATAGTAAGCTGTTCCATTGACCAGCCCGGTATGGACGTAGCCGCTGTCGACGCCGGCCAGCCTTGTTCCGGTAGCCGGCGTCACGCCCGAGTCCGTGGACCAGTATAGATTATAGCTCGTCGCTCCGGCGACGGACGCCCAGGCGAGGGTCGCCCGCGCGTCGCCGGCGATGGCGCTCAAGCCGGTTGGCACTCCGGGGCTCAGGACTCGACGCATAGCCTGCGCGCTCGCCCGGCTCGACGCGGGCGATTCGCCGCCCTCGCCTATCGCGGTGGCTACATAGTAATAGGTAGTCCCGTTGGTCAGCCCGGTATGGACATAGCCGCTAGCGACGCCGGCCAGCTTGGTTCCGGTAACGGGCGTCACGCCCGAGTCCGTGGACCAGTACAGGTTGTAGCTCGTCGCTCCGACGACGGACGACCAGGAGACGGTTACCCGGGCATCGCCGCCTTCCACGCCGAGGTTCTCCGGGGCGGAAGGAGGCTCAGGAGTATTGTCCAACGGATTGGGACAACCGAGCACTATGGAGGAGAGGGAGATAGCCGTAATTAGGTAAATTATCTTTTTCATGGGAAGCTCCAGTCAATATTAGGCGCGTGCGTGATCGGAAATCCTGCCTCGGCTTATCACGATACGCTTTAAGCATCAGAGTATAATGAACCCTTCCTCGCGATCGCGAATATGAGACAGATGCTAGTACAAGAAAGTCATCGCCCTATAGAATAGCCGAATCTTTGGCCCGCTGTTTGACCAGTAAGGACAATATCGGGAATATTGTTCATTGCCGATCCCCCATAATAGATAAAAGCTCGACCAAGATAGGAACTATATTGCGGTGCGCCGACAGCGAGATCGCCATATCCATCTCCGTTAATATCGCCTATGGCTCCTACGGAGAACCCAAACTGGCTGGAGTATGTTTGCCCGGATAGTATAAGGTCTGGCAACGACTTCATTGAATTGCCCCCTCGATAAATATAGGCCCGTCCCATTTGCGAATTATATCCATATGCTCCTATTACGATATCAGGAAAACCATCACCGTTCTCATCGACCCCACCAGATACGGCCCATCCGAAATAGCTATTGCCCTGCTCGCCGTCAAGTATCAGCTGAGGCAAAACGGATTGCGATATGCCTCCCTTATATATATACGCACGCCCCGTGTTTCCGGAGAAACCGTAAGCCCCGACGATAAAGTCAGAATAACCATCGCGATTCAGGTCGCCAGCCTTGGAAATAGATTTCCCAAAAAAATCGGACGGATTCTCGCCAGTGATCGTTAAATCGGCAATTGCGTCCATTGCTGGCCCGCCGTAATACATATACACGCGCCCCCTGCTACTATCATAACCTGGGGAGCCGACGACCACGTCGTCAAATCCATCACCATTATAATCACCAATACCGGCGACGGAGATTCCGAAATTATCGCCAAGGGTTTCGCCCGAAAGCGTTATATCCACTTCAGCGTCGAAAGATGCACCGCCGAAGAAAATATACGCCCGTCCTTGGCCGCTATTATATCCCGACGCCCCGATAATAAGGTCGTCGTAACCGTCGCCGTTAATATCAAACCCCGGCGAAACAGATATTCCAAAGTTGCTATTATCAGCTTCCCCAGCAGAGGTAAGGGGCGTTCCAAGTTCTGCTACATCTTTGCCTAAGTAAATGTAGGCAATCCCACGATAATTGGGACTGTAATTCGGAGCGCCAATGGCAAAATCGCCGTAGCCGTCGGAGTTTAGGTCACCAAGAGCGGCCAAGGCGACACCAAAGGATCCCGATCCCGGAACTGAAATCTCAGAATAGGTATCAATAACCGATCCTCCGAAAAAAACATCAAGCCATCCAGAAGAACCTATTAATAGATCTGAAAAGCTATCCGCGTTAATATCGTTTATGCGGTGCCCCACAAGAAATACACCTTCCGATGAATCTGTCCAATCTCCGTAGTTGCCGGCGATATCGACGAAACGCAGCCTACAATAGTAAGTTGTCCCTCTGGGATCGGCAGGATCCATCGGCAGATTAGTCCGAGGAACATAATAAAAAGAATTTAGATAGGGTTCATCGATTTCCGGACCAGAAAAGCCTATATCATTATCCACTTGAAGCTGGACAAACTCATGCGCAAGTGGAAAATCCCATTCGAACCTTGGACGACTATTGTTACCCAGCTCTTCCCATGGGAAAGGTTTTTCGATGGAGGGTATTCCGTCTGGCCTAGAATCATCGATTATGACCACGGATGGCTCCGTGAACGAAGAAGCCGCTCCGTCTTCAAATACTATCCGTGATTTTAAATAATGCTTCCCGGCAGAAAGCGTAACAGAAAACGCGGCTTTTCCATTTTGAGATACCGATGAGCTTAACAAAGTCGATTCATCCCACAGTTCAACTTTAGCCCCATCGTCCGCGCCAACTGCGAAACGAAGGCCTTCTGTCCGAGAAGTAATATTATCAGAATCAGAATATCCAAGATCATCTTCAGAATTTAGGTCAGGAATATTTGGGTAATCATTGTACATTATCGAACTGGGACAGGATTGTAGAAGAATCACCGTCATTATTAACGTGCCAATCCATTTAGCTTGGTTTTTCATAGTGTCCTTTATAGATTTGATCGACTATATTAATAAGGCGACGGACAATAGTACGGATATAGAAGCATACTCTTAATGAATAGCCATTTCTGGTACATTTCTTTAGCTTGGATTCGGTTATTGTTCGTAATTTTATTTTTTTGAATCTTCAGACCTCCATTCCGATCTCAAGACTATCGTTGTTCGACTGTACGGCTATGTCTCCCTGCTGTCAAGATTGGTTTTGAGTAATAGCGGTCTAATATATACGACAATAGAGCGAGGGTATAAATCTATCTACTAGCAAAAGTAACATCAATCGAGGCTCTTTTTAAATCGGGGTTAACGCTCGGGCAACCCGGATTCGAGTCGGCGCTCCCAATACCCCAGCCTCGGAGACGTGGAGATCGTCCGCGATCCGTCGCCTCAAGTCGTCGTCGGGGAGCAGTCCCGAGAAGAAGGGCCTGGCCTGGGCCTGCGAGTACTCGCCGTCCCTGAGGGGGAGTGATATGGACAGCGGCGCAGGTAGCTCGGAGGCGAGGTACTCGCTGTCGTAGCCGAATACGACTCCTCGACCCGCCGTCGACTCCAGGACTGCGACTCGACGCCCGAATCGCATAAGCCATGGCTCAAGCATGTTATTACCGTACGGGAATGGCTAGCAGTATTTTTGCTCAGTATTACCGTTCGGGAACACTATCTATCCACCTTGTCTCACGCTCGCTGATCGAGACAGCGAACGAGATGGTATATAGGCCCACTGCGACTAGGTCGGTCTTCGGTTTTAGATAGCCCGGGGTCGCCCTCGGAGGACTACAAGCTGATACAGAGGTGTAAAATAAGAAAAGCGGCCGCTCTTTCGAACGACCGCTCCTCGGGCAACCCGGATGACGCGAAGCGGCAACCGGCTTGAAAAAGAAACGACCTTTTCCGTAATCGGAAAAGGTCGTTACTCGGGCAACCCGGATTCGCCCTCTGCTCGTCGCCATCCTGGCTCCTCACTCCGGGCCGCCTCGCTCGCTTCCGCGCGCGTCCTGCGCGCTTATCCTCGCTCTCGCTCAGCGCTCGCTCGGTTCGAATCCGGGTCGCCCTCGGAGGACTACAAGCTGATACAGAGGTGTAA
>JAHIWG010000072.1 GCA_018816345.1 Spirochaetota bacterium
AGCATGGCCAGGCTCGAGCCGGACGGGAACCCGGGGCCGCCGTCGGCGGAGCCCTGCGCGCGGACTACCTGGTATACGAGCATCCTCCGGTCGTCCCCGTCTCCCACGACGCGGCTAAAGCCGTAGCCGCCGCCGGGGAACATCGCCGGCGCGAATACGAAGCGGTACTCGGCCGGAATCGACGGGCGCCCGTAAAAATCCTCTATCCAGGCGGATACGCTAGCGGCGTCGAAGCCGTCGCTAGCCTCAGATAGCCAGCGGCGGTAATCCTCCTCGTGCTTAGCCAGGAAGCCCTCGAACTCGGCATCCTCGTAGAGCTTGGCCAACGCCGAGGCGAAGGCGTCGAGCCTGGCCGCGCTTCCGGCCCTGCGCACGAGATACTCGGACCAGCCTTCGGCGGGCGGGAGCATCGCCGCGCCGCCGTCGAGCGATAGGACGAAGGCCGGGGGCGCGTCGTAGGAGAATCCTCGCCTCGTCATCGCCTGGCTCTCGCGGACGCCGCGCGAGCCGGAGAACGGCTTGAACAGGGCCGACAGCTCGTTGAAGTACCGGTTGTCGCCGCCGCCGGGCCCGCGGGAATCCCGTACCCAGCTGGTCGCCGATTGCGCCCCGGAGAGCAGTTCTATGCGGGGGTCCACCTCGAAGACTATGGAATCCGAGAGACGTATGGAATACTCGGCTAAGGGAGGCAGCGGCCTTTCCTGCGCGACGAGCCGCGAGCCCGACGCCAGTATGGTTCCCAGCGCGGCGAGCCTGACGATGCTGTTACTGATGCTTCGACGATTCATGCGCCGACCTTAGCGCGGGAAGGCGGCGCGGGTCAACGCCGAGGGTAGACGGCGGCGGCGACGCTTCCGTCCAGCCACTCCAGGACCGCCCGGAGCTGGCCGTCGCTGAACGACTGCGCGAGGGACGACGGGTCTAGGCCCTCCTGGCCCGCGTCCCGGTACGCTCGGAGCCTGGCGATGGCTATTTCCGCCTCGGCCCTCTGCGACGCCAGGATGCCGGCGACCGAGCCCCTGTCGAGCCTGGAGGCGAAATATAGCCGCGTTATGAACTCGAGGCGCAGTATCCTCGGGCTGCACGGCGTCGGTTCGGCGAGCCATGAGGCGAAGGCGGCCCGGCCGGCCTCGCTGGGAGACAATAGGCGCTTTGCCGAACCGGGGCCGCGCGGCGGATCGCCGTCGGCATGCTCGCCGCCGTCGCTCGCGACCACCAAGCCGCGCTCCTGGAGCCGCTTGATGGTCGCGTACATCTGGCTCTCGCTTACGGCCCATAGCCCGGAAAGGCTCTCGGTGAAGCGCCTGTAGACCTCGTATCCGTGGGCGGGCTCCTCCACGAGGAAGCCCAGGGGCACGAATTCGGGACGCAGGGCGGGCGCGTGACGCTGAAAAATAACGGTCGGTCGATCTGGCATCGTTGAACACTAGAAGCGGCCCTATGAGTCTGTCAAGCGATCCTTTGGCGCGGATACGCGGAAAGAGCCGCCTAACGATAGCGAGGAAGGCCGGCGAGGCTAGCCGAGGCTGACTGGGAGTCGATCTGTATAACGGGTACGAGTTTCTATTGACAGATACACCAAGGCCCGATATACTTCGCTATCGTTTCTACAAGGAGATACACATGGGCGATTATTTCAAGACCTTCCCGGATGCTAAAGGCAATTACGGCGAGTTCGGCGGAAGCTTCATACCCCCGGGCCTGCAGGTCGAGATGGACAAGATCACCGACGCGTACTATTCGATAAGCAAGTCCCACGAGTTCATATCCGAGCTGCGGAGCATCCGCAAGCACTTCCAGGGGAGGCCCACGCCCGTATACTTCGCCAAGACGCTTTCGGACGAATGCGGCGGTCGCATCTACCTGAAGCGCGAGGACCTGAACCATACCGGCGCGCACAAGCTGAATCATTGCATGGGAGAGGCCCTGCTGGCCAAGTACCTCGGCAAGAAGAAGCTGATCGCCGAGACCGGCGCCGGCCAGCACGGCGTAGCCCTCGCTACGGCGGCGGCCTATTTCGGCCTCGAGTGCGAGATACACATGGGCGAGGTCGACATCAAGAAGGAAGCTCCCAACGTTACGCGGATGAAGATACTGGGCGCCACGGTCGTTCCCGTTTCCCGCGGCCTTAAGACCCTCAAGGAGGCAGTGGACTCGGCCTTCGAGGCCTACCTCCAGGATCCCGTCACGAGCATCTACTGCATAGGCTCCGTCGTCGGCCCCCACCCCTTCCCGATGATGGTACGCGACTTCCAGCGCGTGGTCGGCATCGAGGCCAGGGAGCAGTTCCTCGAGATGACGGGGGAGCATCCCGATAGCGTCGTAGCCTGCGTCGGGGGCGGCTCCAACGCGATGGGCATCTTCTCGGCCTACCTCGAGGACGAGGACGTGAGCCTCTACGGCGTCGAGCCCATGGGCCGCGGCGGCAAGACGGGCGAGCACGCCGCCACCATCACCTACGGCAAGCCCGGGACTATACACGGCTTCAAGTGCTACCTCCTGCAGGACGAGAAGGGCGAGCCGTCCCCCGTCTACTCCATCGCGAGCGGGCTTGACTACCCCGGCGTCGGCCCCGAGCACTCCATGCTCCACGACCTGAAGAAGGTGAGCTATACCTCGGCCACGGACGACGAGGCAGTGGACGCGTTCTATACGCTCAGCCGCAAGGAAGGCATAATCCCCGCGCTGGAGAGCGCCCACGCGGTCGCCTTCGCGATGAAGCTGGCCAGGAAGGAGCCGCGGCGCTCCATCCTCGTCAACCTGAGCGGCCGGGGAGACAAGGACATCGACTTCATCATAGAGAAGTACGGGTTCCGCTAGGGGGCGGGCGCGCCGCCGGCCCGGTGCCTCCCCGCCTCGATCTCCCGGTGCCTGACCGAGCACGGGACGCCGTCGGCCGCCAATGCGGCGCGGAGCGCCTCGGCCACCGCGACCGAGCGGTGCTGTCCGCCCGTGCAGCCTATCCGCACCTTGAGCACGTGGCGCCCCTGGGCGGCGTACGCCGGGAGCATCGTCCGTACCAGCGAGCGGAGCGCTTCAACGGTCGCGGAGGCGCTCTCGTGGCCGAGCACGTAACCGGAGCAGGCGCGGTCAAGGCCGGAGAGCGGGCGCAGCGCCGATACGTAATAGGGGTTGGGGATGAAGCGCACGTCGATGGAGACGTCCCCGGCGGGAGCGCCGTGCTTGAAGCCGAAGGACATGATCTCGACGGTGGGCCTGACATCGCGCGAGCGTCCTTCCGCGGCGGCGATTATCCTATCGCGTTCCTCCAGCGGGGACATCCAGGAACTGTCCAAGACGAGGTCGGCGCGTGCCCGGATCGGCGCCATGGCCTCCCTGGGAGAGAGAGGCATCCCCTCGCCCTCGGGAGCCGCGAGCTCGTCTCCCGAGGAGCGCCGCTCCGCGAGAACCGAGTCTCCCGCCTCTATGAACACGAGGCAGGGCCGCTTGCCCTCATTCTCCATACGGTCGAGGAGCAGGGTCGTCTCGGCCGGGCCGCCCGGGCCCTCCGTGTCCAGCGCTACCGCGATCCTGCCTATCCGATCAGCGGAGGCGCCGTGATCGAGGTACCCGGGCAGGAGCGCGGGAGGCAGGTTGTCGACGCAGGTATATCCCGCGAGCTCCAATCGCTGGAGCGCGAGGCTCCGTCCGGAATAGCGATATCCGACCAGGAGCACCACGGTCGCTCCGCTTCTCTCGTTAATGGCCATGCGTTCCCCCGCTGACGTTCTCTTCGCCCGATTTCCTGACGGGAAGCGTCAGGGCGAATTCCGACCCCTTCCCTAGCGCGCTCCGTACCGAGACCCTTCCCCCAAACATGGCCGCGACGTCCTTGACCAGGGCCAGGCCGAGGCCGCTACCGCCCCTGCCTGATCCGCGGGCTTTCTCCACGCGGTAGAAGCGCTCGAAGACGCGTTCCAGCTCTGCTTCCGCGATCCCTATTCCCGTGTCAGATACCTCTATACAGACCGCGCCGTCGCGGGCCGACGCCGCGAGGCGGACCTCGCCGCCGGTCCCGCCCGGCGAATACTTGATAGCGTTCTCCACGAGGTTCTTCACGGCTAGGTAGAACCAGTTCTCGTTGCCGTACAGCGCCGGTAGATCCCGGCCTATCTCCACGCGTAGGCTCAGGCCCTTCCGCGCGGCGAGGCCCTCGAGGGACTGCGCGAGGCGAGCGAGGACCTCGGCCACGCGTATGGCATCCTCGTCGTGGAAGGGCAATTCGCTCTCCATCTCCGATAGCGTCAGCAACTCGGACACGAGGCGCTTGAGGCGTTCCGCCTCGAGGTCCATAATCTCGAAGGCCCGAGACCTATCTGCCTCGGGTATGACGCCGCCCATCCTGAACATCTCTATGAAGCCGGAGATGAGGGTCAGGGGCGTACGGAATTCGTGCGACACGTTAGCGACGAAATCCTTCTTCTGGATCTCGAGCTTCCGGAATTCGGTGACGTCCCCTATGACCGCGAGCGATCCGAACTCGCGCCCGCTCCTGTACTTATCCGTTATCGCGCGGATCCGCACCGAGAGATAGCGGCCGGCCCCAGTCTCCAGCTGGAGCGTCTCCTGCGCCGCGGGAGAGTCGGGCGCCGCGGGAGAGTCGTGCTCGGCGGAAGCGGCCGCCCCGACGCGCCGGCACGCAGCGAGTATTTCCGCGACGGCTGCCTCGCCCCGCGCCGGATCGTCGCGCCTCCCGAAGAACAGCTCCGGCCCGAGTCCGAGCAGCTCCATGGCCCTCGGGTTGTAGAGCGCGACCCCGCCGTCCGGGTCCACGAGGAGAAGGCCATCCTCGATAGACGAG
>JAHIWG010000073.1 GCA_018816345.1 Spirochaetota bacterium
CCCCCCTCCGGCCTGATGCATAAAAATACAATAAAGATACATAAATATACGTATAGCTACTTGTTTCTCTATGGAGATTCCTGTAAGGTTGCGGCGGCGCCGCGGTTCGGGTATCCGAGCCGGTCCGCGGCTGGGTAACGCGGCGTCCATACGGGCCGCGCTGTTTCCTCCCAAGCCGGGGCGCGCGGCCGAGGAGGATTCCTATCATGCACCGCACAACCCCCGCCAGGCTCGAGCTCGAGGACGGCTCCTCGTACGAGGGGCGCGCCTTCGGGGCGGCCCTCTCGACGTCCGGAGAGGTCGTCTTCACGACCGGGATGGCCGGCTACCCGCAATCGCTATCCGATCCCAGCTACCGCGGCCAGATCCTCGTCTCGACGTACCCGCTCGCGGGGAACTACGGGGTGCCGGTGGATCCGCGCACGATGTCCGCGCTACTAGACGAGCGGGGCGTGCCGCTCCATCTCGAGTCCGAGAGGGTCCAGGTCTCGGGGCTCGTGGTCTCGGAGGCGTGCGAGCGGCCGAGCCATCACGCCTCGGGGGCGACGCTGTCGGCCTGGCTCGAGGCGAGCGGCGTGCCGGGCATCGCGGGCGTCGATACGAGGGCGCTCGCGCAGAGGCTCCGGGAGCGCGGGACCATGAGGGGCGCGATAGTCGTCGGCGGCCATGCCGGGCTCGCCGAGGCGGGGACGACGCGGTCGCCCGAGGCCCCGGCCTGCGAGCCCGGGCGCGAGGTCGCCGAGGCCTCGCCCCGGGGCGTGCGCGTCTACGAGGCGGCGGGCGCGGAGCGCGCGCCCAGGATAGTACTCGTCGACTGCGGGGCCAAGGCCAACCTGCTCCGCTGCCTGCTATCCAGGGGCGCGACCGTCATACGCGTCCCCTGGGACCACGATCTCTCGGGGATAGAGCACGACGGGCTATTCCTCTCCAACGGGCCCGGCGACCCGAAGGCCTGCGCCAAGACTATCGCCGCGGCGCGGCGCGCGCTCAGGGGCGACAAGCCGATATTCGGCGTATGCCTGGGTAATCAGATACTGGCCCTGGCGGCCGGGGCCGACACCTATAAGCTGCCTTACGGGCATCGGGGCCAGAACCAGCCCTGCGTCGAGCTCGGCACCGGCCGCTGCCATATCACCAGCCAGAACCACGGCTACGCCGTGAAGGAGGATTCCCTCCCGCGCGGCTGGGAACCGTGGTTCCGGAACGCCAACGACGGCACCTTGGAGGGCGTCGCGTCGACCGAGGGACCGTTCCGGGCCGTGCAGTTCCATCCGGAAGGCTGCCCGGGACCGAGGGATACCGAGTACTTGATAGACGGCTTCCTCGGCGAGGTCCGCGCCCGCGCGCGGCTGGGGATCGCGGAGAGGGAAACGGCATGACCAAGCCTAGGAAGGTGCTGCTCCTCGGCTCGGGAGGGCTCAAGATTGGCCAGGCGGGCGAGTTCGACTACTCGGGCTCGCAGGCGCTCAAGGCGCTCAGGGAGGAAGGCGTACGCTCGGTCCTCGTCAACCCTAACATCGCGACGATACAGACGAGCGAGGGCATGGCCGACGCGACCTACTTCCTGCCCGTAACGCCGGAGTACGTGCGCCGCGTGATAGAGAAGGAACGGCCCGACGGGATACTCCTGTCGTTCGGCGGGCAGACGGCCCTGAACTGCGGGGTGGCGCTTGAAAGGGACGGGACGCTCTCGGAGTTCGGCGTCCGCGTGCTCGGGACCCCGGTCTCCGCCATAGAGCTGACCGAGGACCGGGACCTGTTCGCCAAGCGGCTCGCGCTCATCGGGGTCAGGACGGCCAGGAGCGTCGCCGTCACGGGCGCCGACGAGGCCGCGTCGGCGGCCGGGGATATAGGCTACCCCGTAATGGTCCGGGCCGCGTACGCGCTGGGGGGCTCGGGCTCCGGGCCGTGCGCCGACGAGGCCGAGCTCCGCGAGCGCTGCGGCAGGGCCTTCGCGGTCTCGCCCCAGGTGCTCGTCGAGGAATGGCTCGGCGGCTGGAAGGAGATAGAGTACGAGGTCGTGCGCGACGGGCGCGATAACTGCGTCGCGGTATGCAACATGGAGAACTTCGACCCGCTCGGCATCCATACGGGCGAGAGCATCGTCGTGGCCCCCTCGCAGACCCTCTCCGACGGCGAGTACCAGATGCTCAGGAGCGTGGCGCTCGAGGTCGCCCGCTCGCTGGGCATAGTAGGGGAATGCAATATCCAGTACGCCCTCGACCCGGGGTCCGACGACTACCGGGTCATCGAGGTGAACGCGAGGCTGTCGCGGAGCTCCGCCCTGGCATCGAAGGCCACGGGTTACCCGCTAGCCTTCGTCGCGGCCGAGCTGGCCCTCGGGCGGTCCCTGGTGGAGCTGCGCAACCGCGTCACCAAGGCGACGACGGCCTGCTTCGAGCCGGCGATGGACTATTGCGTCGTCAAGGCCCCGCGCTGGGACCTCGGCAAGTTCAAGGACGTGGACAGGCGCATAGGCAGCGAGATGAAGTCGGTTGGCGAGGTGATGTCCATCGGCAGGACCTTCGAGGAGGCCCTGCAGAAGGCCCTCCGCATGACGGGGATCGGCGCGCCCGGCCTGTCGGCCGACGAGGGCCTGGCCGGCTGCGGCCCCGGTAACCTGGAGGCCGCCCTGGCCAGCCCGACTGATCGCCGCGTCTTCGCCGTCTACCAGGCCCTGTCCGCCGGGTGGAGCGTAGAGCGGGTGCACGCCCTGACGAGGATAGACCCGTGGTTCCTTGGCAAGATGGAGAACGTCCTCTCCTGCGAGCGGGAGCTCGGCCAGGCCTGCGCCTCCGGCGGATCCGGGGCGGCCTCCATCGGGGAGGGCCTCCTCAGGGACGCGAAGCGGCTCGGGTTCTCGGACGCGCGCATAGCCCGGCTCGTCGGCTCGAGCGAGGCGGCCGTACGCGCCGAGCGGGAGCGCCGCGGCGTCCGCCCCGCGGTCAAGCGCATAGACACGCTCGCCGCCGAGTTCCCCGCCGATACCAACTACCTGTACATGACGTATTCCGGCGAGGCGGACGACGCGGAGCCCGTTGGCTCGGGCGTCATGGTGCTAGGCTCGGGCGCGTACCGGATTGGCTCGAGCGTGGAGTTCGACTGGTGCTGCGTCGGCGCCATGCGGACGGCCAGGGAGGCGGGACTGCGGGGCGTCATGGTCAACTGCAACCCGGAGACGGTCAGCACCGACTACGACGCGTGCGACCGGCTGTACTTCGAGGAGCTGTCGCTCGAGCGGGTCCTGGACATATACGAGCGGGAGCGGCCCGACGGCGTCGTCCTGTCCATGGGCGGACAGGCGCCTAACGACCTCGCGACGGCCCTGTACGACGCCGGGGCGCACGTCTTCGGTACCTCCCCCGAGTCGATAGACAAGGCGGAGGACAGGCATAAGTTCTCCGCCCTGCTGGACGCCCTCGGGATAGACCAGCCGGAATGGAAGGAGCTGTCCGACACCCGCTCGGCCCTGGAATTCGCGGCGTCCGTCGGCTACCCGGTGCTCGTCAGGCCGAGCTACGTGCTGTCGGGCGCCGCGATGAACGTGGCCTGGGACGAGCGGAGCCTCGAGCGCTTCCTGGCCCTAGCGGTCAGCGTCTCGCCGGATAGGCCGGTCGTCGTCACCAAGTTCGTGGAGGGGGCCAAGGAGATAGAGATCGACGCGGTGGCGAGGCGCGGCGAGATACTGTTCCACGCCATCAGCGAGCACGTGGAGAACGCCGGAGTCCACTCCGGGGACGCCACCGTCGTGCTCCCGGCGCAGAGGCTCTACGTGCAGACGATGCGCCGCGTCCGCTCCGCCGCCTCGAGGCTCGCCGCCGCCCTCGACATAACCGGGCCGTTCAACATGCAGTTCCTGGCCAGGAACAACCGCGTGAGCGTCATCGAGTGCAACCTGAGGGCGAGCCGCAGCTTCCCGTTCTGCTCCAAGGTCTCCCGCGTCGATATGATAGGGCTGGCTACCAAGGCGATGCTGGGCCTGCCCGTCGAGAAGCCCGCCGCCTCCGCCGTCGACCTGGAATGGGTCGGCGTCAAGGCCGCCCAGTTCAGCTTCTCGAGGCTCCGGGGCGCGGACCCGGTGCTGGGCGTGGAGATGGCCTCTACGGGCGAGGTCGGCTGCATCGGCTCGGACTTCGAGGACGCCTTCCTCAAGGCCATGCTCTCCGTCGGCTACAGGGCCCCCGTCAAGGGCGTCCTCCTGTCGACCGGCCCCATAGGCGACAAGGTAGAGTTCCTCGCGGGCGCCAGGCTCCTGCGGGACTCGGGAGCGCCGCTGTACGCGTCCTTCGGCACGGCGGAGTTCCTGGCCGCCAACGGCGTCGCCTCGACGCCGCTGCACTGGCCTCTCGAGGGCGCGGAGCCGAATATCGCGACGCTGCTCCGGGAGCGGAGGGTGGACCTCGTGATCAACGTGCCCAAGGACAACGGGGAGACGGAGCTGCGCAACGACTACCTGATACGGCGCATGGCGGTCGACTACGACGTGCCGCTGTTCACGAACGTGAAGGTAGCCCGGCAGTTCGCCGAGTCGCTCGCCTACGCGGCAGAGCGGGGCGTCGAGATCAAGGCCTGGGAGGAGTACCGCTAGGATCCGGCCGGCCCGCGAGTCCGGCGGGCCCGGCTACGCGGCCGGCCTAGCCGGTTGCTCGGCTAGCTTGCCCGGCTATCAGGCTGGCCTGGTAGCCGGCGCCGTAGCCGTTGTCGATGTTGACGACGGAGACGCCCGAGGCGCAGGAATTCAGCATGGCGAGGAGGGCCGCCAGGCCGCCGAAACTGGCCCCGTAGCCGACGCTGGTCGGGACGGCTATGGTCGGTACCGATACGAGGCCGGCCAGCACGCTGGGCAGGGCTCCCTCCATGCCCGCGACCGCGACGACGACGCTGGCGCCCCGTATCAGGTCAAGGCGCCTGAACAGCCTATGGATGCCCGCGACGCCGACGTCGTAGACGGTCTCGACCGCCCGGCCGAACATCCGGGCGGTGACCGCGGCCTCCTCGGCGACGGCGTAGTCGGAGGTGCCCGCGGCGACGACCGCGATATACGGCGAGCCGGCCGGG
>JAHIWG010000074.1 GCA_018816345.1 Spirochaetota bacterium
CGGATGGCGGCGGTAGGGCTCCTGTTCGCAGCGGGCGTGTTCGCCTCCTATTTCATGATAGGGCTCGGCCTCTTCAACGCCCTGCGCGCCAGCGGACGGATACGGGAACTCAGGCTCGCCCTCCGGATACTCGTGAGCGTCCTGACAGCCGCCTTCTGCGCGTTCACCGTCCGCGACATCGTCATGATCAGGCGAGGGCGGCCCGCCGAGGTCGCGCTCAGGCTGCCGGAGCGGATGCGTTCAGGCATCAACGCGGCCATACGGAGCGGCGTGGGCGGCGCGGCCTTCCTGGCAGGCGTATTCGGGACGGGCGTCGTCGTCTCGGTGCTGGAACTGGCCTGCACGGGCCAGGTCTACTTCCCCGCCATATCGGTGATGGTCCAGAGCGACGCCTCGCCCCTAGGCATCGCCAGCCTCGCGCTCTATAACCTGGCATTCATTACGCCTCTCCTGGCCCTGCTCGCGCTCGCGCTCGCGGGCGTCAGGCAGGAGGCCGTACGGGCCTTCTTCGAGCGTAGGCTCGTACTGTCCAAGGCCGCCGTCGCCCTAGTCTTCGCTACGCTCGCGGTACTGGTGTGGCTGTTCTAGGGGCAAGTATCCTTTAACTATCAAGCTGAATAGATACCGTATATAGCGGCGTACGGATCGTATCAAGCCTGCTACGATCCGTACGCGGCTGGAAAATCCCCGCTTCCAGCTTGATTCTCTCTATCTATGCCAATGCTTGCGCGCACGAGCAAAGCGGCCAATACTCTAGTATACGTCAGCCGAAAAGGGGGGCCGCATGGCATTACTCGTATCGACCAGGGAGAACACCCTCGTAGGCAGGACCGAGGCCTGGAGATTCCATGCCAGGCACTCGGGCACGGTCCAGTACGACCGGCTCCTCGATATCATGGCCCGCTCGCGCACGACCCTCTCCAAGCCGGACCTCGTGGCGGCCGTGCAGCTCCTGTCCGAGACGGTCTCGTCCCTCGTGGCAGACGGCATGTTCGTAAAGACCCCGCTGGGCGACTACTACCTCTCCGCCGTCGGTACCGCGAAGGCGGCTGACGATCGCTTCGAGCCTAGGACCGCGTCGAGCGGCCACGGGCTAAGGCTGCGCTTCAGGCCGGCGCGAGCCGCCGAGGCGGCCATACTCGAGTCCGTCCGCTTCCGAAAAGACGACGAGGCGCCGCGGCGCTACCCCGCGCCCCAGGAGCTGGAGCCCGTGCATGAAGCATCCCGCGATCCGGGCGCAGGCCCGGGCGGCTCGACGAGAGGCTCGACGAGAGGCTCCGTCGGGCGGAGGAGCCTCGCCCCGGGCGGCTTCGCGCGCTTGTCCGGCCGTAACCTCCGCTTCGACGAGGCCGACGAGAGGCTCGGCGTGTTCTTGGTCCCTCTAGGCGGCGGAGAACCCCGCCGCTGCTCCGCCTACGCGGAGATAAGGCCTAGCCTCGTTATCTTCCAGTCGCCTCCCGACCTGCTTCCGGGCGACTACGCGCTCGCGGCGCGTACCGCGACGAAGGCGGGGACCGTGCGGGAAGGGCGGCTCGCCGGAGGGCTGAGCGTGGAGGGCTGAGGGCTGAGGATTGGGGGGGCGGGAGGTTCGGGCTAGAAATACCGGGCTACGAGGCCGTCTATCACCGCGTCTATGTCCTCGACGCTGGTCGCTATGGAGTCGAGGAGGATGCTCCGCTCGCTCTCGTCGCAGGCGGCGCGGAGGAGGCTGGCCGAGCTCATGATGACCTGGAGGGGATTCTTGACGTGGTGCGTGAGCTGGGCTATGAAGGCCTGCTTGCATTCCTCAGCCGAGTCGGGCCCTATGACGTTGGCGACGCTCACCGCGACGGGGGCGCGCCGCATCGATACGAGCTCCCCCAGGATGGCGTCGAGGCCGACGCTGCCCATATAGTCCCCTCCGCCGTTTACGACCGGCAGGTAAGGCAGGCGCCGGGCGCGCATGACGCCGAGCGCCTCCTCGAGCCCGGCGTCATCGCGTATGGACGGCTTGGGCGTCACGCAGTCTATGACCAGGGAGTGGGCCATCTCGATGACGTCCGACTGGACGAGGATGCCGAGGAACGAGGGGCCGTCCTTTACGACGAGGTAGCCTAGGCTCATGAGCTCCCGTTCCACCGACGCGACGCTGTCGTAGGGATCGACGATCGCCTCGACGCGGTTAATTAGAGCAGACGCCTTCATAGACCCCGCCCTTGATGCTGTCGTGGAATATCTGCACGTTGAAGTTGACCTTCAAGGTCTCGCCCCTGGATACGTGGGGGAAGACGTGCTCGCGCAGGATCTGAAGGACCCGCTCCGCGGGTAGCTTGCGGAGTATAGTCTTGTTGATGATGACGGCCTCCACGGTCTCGCTCTCGTCTATCTCGAGGAGCTCGAAGACGTCGGGCGCGATGAGCTGGAACGACAGCAGTATGCCGTTCTTGCCCTGGGGGACCTTCTTCCCGACCACCAGTATGTCGGTGACCATGGGTAGGCGGATGATCTCGTAATCGAGGTCGACGTTATAGTGGACGTCGGACATGCTCATGTGCGAACCTCACGGGCCATAGGCCCTATATTTTTATTAACGTTATGTGATGCCGCGATGGCGGCGCGGCCGCGATCGGCCGAGCGTCGGATAGTATACGCTCCGCGTCGGGTCGAATCAAGGGAAAAAGCGCTAATGATAGGACGCGCCTAGGACAGCCCGTATACCTGGACGGTCTCCGCCTTGCCCTTGAGCCTGGCGCCGCCTAAGGCCTTGAAGCGTGCGGCGTTGCCGGGGCTTAGGCGGGCGAAGGCCCGGGCGGAGACGACGCAGGGCGTGCCCAGGGACTTGCAGGCGGATTCCAGGCGCGAGGCTACGTTGACGGTATCGCCGATGACGGTGAAGTTCTTGCGCTCCTCGCTGCCTATGTCGCCTACGACGACCTTGCCGAAGTGGATGCCGACGCCGAAGTCCGACAGGGCGGGAAGGGCCCTCTCGGCCAGGTCCCGCCGTAGGCCGGGGAGCGCCTCTCGCATCTCGAGGAGGCAGGCTACGGCCTCGTCGCAGGGCTCCGTCCCGGCGCGCAGGCCGAAGACGGCCATGACGGCGTCGCCTATGAACTTATCCACGATGCCGCCGTGCCTGCGCACGGCCGCGGCCCAGAGGGTGAAGTAGCGGTTGAGCATCTCGGTTACGGCCTGGGCGTCGTGGTGCTCGCTCAGTCCCGTGAAGTCGCGTATATCGGAGAACAGCACGCACAGCTCCGTCTCCTGCGAGACGGCGCGGCCGCCGGAGACGATGCGGTCTCGGACGTCCTCGTCCACGTACTTGCCGAAGAGCGCGTCGATGCGCTCCTTGAGCCGTAGCACGTCAGCCCTCCCGAGGCCGAGCGACAGGCCCAGGAGCGCCCCGCCTATCAGTATGTATACGTGCGTCGGATCGGACAGGAATTCCGGCAGCCACGACGCTATGGCGCCGATCGTAAGCTGAGCCCGGATATCGAGCGGCGCGCCGGGTGCCTGAGCGGCCAGGCCCTCGAGCGTGCGTACCGTGTCGAAGTAGAAATACAGGATGAGGAAGCTGCCGACGTTGACGATGGTAAGCGCGAACTCGAGGCCAATCCGGAGCCCCCGCAGCTTCGTCGAGAGCATCGCGGCCTGGAAGGCGCCGGTGACGGCGCTGAACGCCCAGAACCAGACGTGGGCCGCGTTGACTATGAAGTCCCAGCCTTCCCGGCTCTCGAGGGCCGTGTACGCGAGCGGCGCTATGAGGGAACCAAGGAAGCGGACGCTCGGCCTCGCCCCGAACAGCGCCAGTACGGCCGTCTGTATAAGGAGGAAGCCCAGGAGCGCGACGTGCCCGGCGTTGGAGAAGAAGCCGAGCCCGCTCTGGCTCGCGTTCATTATTATGTAGAAGAGCGCGAACTGGCCCGACGAAAGGAGCAGCTCGCGGGAGACGCGGCTAAGTAAAGGAAGAGCCTTCGGCGACCCCGATCTGTCCTCGCCGCGTTCCGTCATGGCGTGCGCGGGCTATCTAGAAGGGCTATCGGAACCCGGCTTGGCGCCGGTAGCCCGAGCCCCGGAGGCAGGAGCCTCGTCCGGAGGAGCGCAGGCGGCCTGATCGGCGGCGAGCTTCTCGGCCGTCGAGGCCGCTTCCTTGACGAGGCTCGTCTTCTCCTTCTCCAGCCTATGGAGCCTCCGCCTGAGGCCGGATGACTGGAACCATCGCTTGAACACGGACGGCGCCATGATGAGCACGCCGATGAGGATGCCCAGGGTCAGCGTCAGGATGAGCACGAGCGACAGCGAGCCGGAGGTCGACCAGGAGAAGAACGTAATGGCGACGGTCGCGCTATTCTGCGCGGCGAACATCACGGCGAGTATCGCGACGGCTATGACGAGCAGCAGGTAGACGATCTTCATGATTCGCTCCTTAAAGGCGGGCTCAGAACCGTAAGGACAGGCACGACAGCCCGCCGTCTATCTTCCTATACTCGCTCATGTCCAGCTCGATCGTCCTCATGCCGGCGGCCCGTATGGCGGCGAGGGCCTTAGGGTAGCCCGCGGGCACGATCACGTAGTCGTTGACGCGCAGGCAGTTGGCGGCGTAGCTCTCCTCGGGAGCTATATCGACGCGCTTGAACGAGGCGAACTCGGGATAGGCGGCGAAGGCCCGGTCCACGAGGAGGACGCCTTCCTCCATGTACGAGCAGCCGGTCTTGAGGTGCAGGGTGGGGGGCATCTTCACGCCCCGGCCGGAGTAGCCGCGCCGCTCGAGGGCCGCTATGAACTGCGCCGCGCCGTCCGCGTTGGTGCGCGACGAGAGGCCTATATAGAACGCCTCGCCTACCATCATCACGTCGCCGCCCTCTATGGTGCCGGGGGCGCGGATCTCCTCTAGGTCGTCGTAGTATTCCGCCAGGAGCTCCCGGACGCCGGCGATCTCGCCCCTCCTCGTATCGGCGCCCGGCCTCGTGACGAGGGCGAAGCGGCCCGTGCATACGGCCACGTCCTCTACGAAGCAGGAGTCGGGGAACTCCTCCTGAGCGGGCAGGACCCGCACCGACAGTCCGCAACGCTCCAGCGCGCCTACGTAGGCCTCGTGCTGGCGCAGGGCCAGCTCGTAGTCGGGCTTCCCTAGCTCCGGATGGGTCGTGATGCCGTCTACGAGGGATTTCGCGGGCTTCCTGACTATAGCGTGCTTGAAGGTATTCATGGTCGTATGGCTCCTGCCGTCAATCGTACGCCGCTGGCGGCTAGGCGTCAACCGGGGGAGCGCCTCGCGGGGCCTCGACGGCGCCGCGCCCGAGTCCCGCTCCGCCATTCGAGCCTCCCGACGGCATAGGAGGCTCGGGCGCGCCGGAACGCTAGGCGGGCTGGCCGTGACGCCCCGGCCCGATAGGCCGAGATTCTCGATCCGAAAAGAGGGCCGCCACCATCGATCCCCGTGGTATACTCTGCCCGCCTTATGGCGAGCGCGGGACTATACGAGGAGGATCCAGGCCATGGGAAAGACAGACGGAGACGAGGCTAAGAAGCCCGAGTACGCTCCCCCTAAGGGCGCCAAGAAGGGCATGTCGATACGCGTCGAGGGCGAGGTCCTCGAATACGAGGCGGAGGCCGATTGGATAGTCCTCCGCAAGGACGAGAAGCCTACGGCCGAGATGTTCTATACCCGCTACTTCGTGCCAGGCGGGGCCGATCGCCCGCTGACGTTCATATTCAACGGCGGCCCGGGCTCGTCGTCGGTCTACCTCCATTTCGGCGCCATAGGCCCGAGGCGCGCCGACTTCGGCGCCAGGGGCGAGTCCCTGCCCCCGCCGCATCGCCTCGTGGACAACGACGAGAGCTGGCTGCGCTTCTCCGACCTCGTGTTCATCGACCCCGTAGGCACGGGGCTCAGCCGCATGATACCCGACGAGAAGAAGGCCGACGACAAGAAGGAAGAGCCCGGCAAGAAGGACGTCGAGTACTGGAGCCTCAAGCGCGACCTCGAGTCCATTGGGGAATTCGCGCGTACCTTCCTGTCGCGCTTCAACCGCTGGGAGAGCCCCGTCTACCTGGCCGGCGAGAGCTACGGCGGCTTCCGCGTCGCCAAGCTCGCCAAGCTGTTCCAGCAGGGCTACGGCATAGCGCTGTCGGGAGCTATCATCATATCCCCGGCCCTCGAGTTCACCCTGCTCGACGGCTCCGACTACGACGCCCTCATGTGGCTGGACAGCTTCCCGACGATGGCCGGGGCCGCCGCGTTCCACGGGCGCGCGAGGAAGCAGAAGCCGGGCGAGGACCGCCGCGCCTACGCCGCGCGCGCGGCCGCGTTCGCCGTGGGAGAGCTCCTGCCGGTGCTCGCGGCGGGCGACCTCGTCGGCGCAGAGAAGCGGCTGCGCGTGCTCGACGCCGCGGCCGACTTCATAGGCCTGCCCCGCGCCGTAGTCAGGGCCAAGAGCGGCCGCGTGGGCATAGACTATTTCGTCAAGAACCTGCTCCGCGACAAGGGGCTGTTCCTCGGCCTCTACGACGCCAGCGCCGTCGTCAAGGACCCATATCCCGACCGCGACGACTGGGTCGGGCCCGACCCGACCCTGCACGTGGTCGAGCGCGTCTTCGCCTCGGCCGTCAACGCCCAGCTCCGCGCGGCCATAGGCCTCGAGACCGATCGCGACTATACGCTGTCCTCGGACGAGGCCAACGAGAACTGGAAGGTCGATACCCGCAGGCACGCCCTGGAGAGCCAGGTCGGCGCCACCGACGACCTCCGCTACGGCATGAGCGTGAACCCGCACATGAAGGTCTACCTGACCCACGGCGTCTTCGACCTCGTCACGCCGTACTTCACCGCCGACAGGATATCCAGGCTGATGAAGCTCGACGACGATAGAAGGCGCATGCTCACGGTCAGGCATTACGACGGGGGGCACATGTTCTACACCTGGGCCGAGAGCCGCAAGGCGTTCGCGAGGGACATGGAGGCCTTCTACGCCGCGAGGCCGTAGTCGCGCGGCCCGCGGCTAGGGAATTCGGCGTAGGGGGGCGTTCGCCTTGGAGCACCTGGTTATTCTCGGCCTCGTCCTCTTCCTGATCGCGGGGGCGTGGTCCGCCGCGGCCGCGCTGCGGGAGAAGAGCGTCTATAGCGGCGGCTTCCTCGAGTCGATGTGGCGCTTCCTCGTCTGCTATATAGCCTACAACCTCCTGATGACCTGCCTTCTCTATATCGTGGAGAACATGCCCGATATGCTGGCCGT
The DNA here is from genome assembly GCA_018816345.1 of Spirochaetota bacterium. Classification (GTDB taxonomy): domain Bacteria; phylum Spirochaetota; class Spirochaetia; order Treponematales; family UBA12059; genus SZUA-370. The sequence goes on from JAHIWG010000074.1 coordinate 7,212, forward strand.
CGTCTCCTCGAGGCCGGCGAGCGCCGTCGGCAGCCTGGCCTTGAGCGCCCTCGCCGTCGCGATGACCTATCACTTCGCGGCGATGGTATTCAGGCTCGGCGGCAGGCCGCTTCCCGCCCCGCTCGGGAGGCTCATCGGCCTATCGTTCCTGCTCCCGGCGATAGCCGTCGGGGTCAGGGCCTTCTCCGATCGGTCGGGGGGCGCGTACCGCCTGGCCCGGTCGTTCCTGCATTTCTTCATAGTACCAATGGACGCCGTTCACCTCGCCTGTATCGTCTGGCTGGTCCTATGGAACCGGAAGCGGCCCAGGGGAAGGGAGCGGAGCTCGGTCGCGGCGTTCGCGCTGTTCCAGGCGCTCTTCTTCGCGTCCTACGTCGACATGGCGGCGTATAGCCTTCCGTTCCTCCGCCCGTGGCCCGCGCTCGTCTCCGTCCTGTTGAACCGCGGCGCCGAGATACTCTATATCCTCACCCCATGGATATGGCTGAAGTACTTCTACCTGCCCTTGAAGAGGGACCTATGGTCGGGCGTCCGCGGCGCCGTCGATTTCGAGGCCTTCCGCAGGGAGCGCGACCTGACGAGGCGCGAGGTCGAGGTGCTCGGCCTGCTGGTGGAAGGCAGGAGCTACAGGCAGATCGGGGAGTCCCTGTTCATATCGGTCTACACCGTGAAGAACCACGCCTACTCGCTCTATAGGAAGCTCGACGCGCGCAGCAGGCACGAGCTGGCGGGGAAGGTCCGAGACTTCGGGCGCGGGACTACCCCGGCCCGGGAGCCGGGCCGCTAGCCCCGTCCCGGGCCTTCGCCCTGCCTCGGGGCCTACGGAAGCGAGGGGAGGCTATCCGCGTAGTAGACTCGCATGATGTTGGCGAGCCCGCCGTCGCAGCCGCCGAGCGCGTATAGCCTATCCCCCATCGGAACCAGGTAGCCCGCGACCATGGGGCCGGGAAGCTCCCCGATCGCGCGCCATGCCCCCGCCGCCGGGTCGAAGGCGTCAATGCTAGACGAAATCGAATCCCGCTCGTCTCCGCCCCCCGCTATGACGATCGCGCCGTTAATGGCGGCGACGGCCGCCTGGAATCGCACCCCGGGCAGCGGCGGCATCCGCTCCCATGTATTAAGCGCCGGATCGAAGGCCTCGACGACGAGCAGGCCCTTCCAGATGCTCGAGGCGTCTCCCGCGCCTCCTATGACGAAGATCCTGCCCCCGAGCTCGGCTACGATAGGGTTGTGGCGAGGAGTCGGTATCGGCGCCATCGCGCGCCAGCTATCGGAGGCCGGATCGTACGCCTCGTTCTTATCCGAGAGCCTTGTCCAGCTCTCCAGCCCGCCCATGACGTAGATCCGTCCGCCTACGACCGCGCAGTCGATATGCTGCCTCTTCGTAGGCATCGGGGCGCCCGCTGTCCAGGCATCCTTCACGGGATCGTAGATCTCCACGAGGGACAGGAAGTTATCCCCGCCTATCGCGTATAGCTTCCCCGATACGGAAGCCATAGCGAAATTGGCTCGGCCCCGGTTGAGCGGGGCCCGCCTCGCCCACCGTTCGGTCGCCGTATCGTACGCGAGATGGAAGTCGCCGTTCACGCCCGACAGCTCCCTGCCTCCGACGATGTGTATCTCGCGGCCCAAGGCGACGGCCCTCCCGGCGAAATTCCCCGTCGGCATAGGCTCCGCCGCTAGCCAGGAGATAGCGGGAGTAGGGAGCGACCATGAATCCAGCGCGGCGTCGAATAGCACGGCCTCGGGATAGTTCCTAAGGATAGTATCGCGGCTGAAAGGCGGCTCGGTGAGCGCGTAGTGCCCGGGTATTATATACGACGCCCCTATCCCTTCCGTAAGGAGGCGACGCTCTGCGGGGTCGTCCGTCAGGTAGAAATGCTGCACGATGGCGAAGTCGAGCTTCTTCTCGGGGAACCCGTACGACCTGAGCTCATCGAAGCCGAACGAGGGTGAATCCATATCGCCCGAATGGAAGAACGAATACCCGTCTACGCTCACGACGTACCCGTAATTCTCAGGCTGTCCCGAGCCAGGGCCGCCATGGGGAAGGGCGTACGCCTCTACTCGGATATCGCCGAACAGCCGTACGTCGGGCTTCCCCGGCTCAGCGTGGAACACGACGGTCCGCTCGCCCAGCTCAGGGAATACGGAGCTCACCTGCCGCGTCGTGGCGAGTATCGTACTTGGATTATTGGCTAGATGCAGTCGTATCGAGGCTGGATTATAATGATCCTCGTGCGCGTGGGTGACCAGGACTAGGTCGACGGAATCGAAAGGCGCTTGGCAGCCCATCCCCCTCCGCACGATATCGCCGGGCGTCGTATAGGGGCCTCGGTAACTCTTGATCAAGCCGTCGATAAGTATCTTCTTATCGTTAATCGTGATGAGGAACCCGGCGTTACCGAGGAACGTGACCTTGACGCCCCTGAACGCCTCGGGAGCGCTCGATTCCGTCCCCTCGGCGGCGACGGTCGAGCCGGGCGGGGCAGGCGGGGCGGACGCGGAGGAGGCCCTCTCCTCGCTACCCGTGCGGCACGACCCGAGGAAGCACGCGACGAGCGAGCAGCCGATAAGCAGGCTCATTCTTATTACCATACCATCCACCTTTTCCCATTCGGATTTTCCTCATCCCATGCAGGATAGAACGCGCCCTCCCGATTTGCACTAGTGAATTCGCACTGATTTAGCATTATCCCAGCCTTCCAAGCCGGATACGAGGGTTCAAGGCGGCTCGGCGCCGCTCGGCCGTCGAGCGCGGCCTGGAATTCTTGGACAGACGTAGTTTGGCCTGAAGTAGTACAGGCTCGGTACTCCATCGGTTAGCATTTCTACGCTTCCTAGCCAGGGATCGAAGCGAGTACCCCCCGGCGTCATCCATGACGTACCCGTCGGTAGAGCCGACGGGCCATGGAGTCGCGCGCATCCGTGCGCGCGGGCGCGAGGAGTACTCGCGAAGAGCCCGGTCGCGCCATGATAGACAACGAGCCATACCGTGCTAGAATATCCAGGTGGCAGGATCGCAGAACGCTGGCGCGAGGCGCCCAAAGACATCGACGAACCGCCTCGTGGCCGATAGCACACCCGATGTTAACCGGCGAGCACTGCGAGTCCGGTTGAACAATCCCTCCCGTATCGCCGCGAAGCCGGCGATACTGGCTCAGCCTATACGATCGCCGCGAAAGCCGGCGATCGTGCCGTTTAACGGCTTCGATCCGGAAGTCGCAGGCGGCCTCATGGGCGCGGCTACGAAGACCCTAAGCGGGATGGATGCTGTCGTAGCGAAGACCATGGTGACCGGCCTGCGAACGATGACGACGAGCGTAGCCTCGAGCGCCGTGAACGCGTTCAATATAGACAAGGACGGCAACCTGGGCTGGTCTGGCGAAGCCTTCGGCGAAGGCGTCAAGGGAGGCGCCTTCGCCGC
>JAHIWG010000075.1 GCA_018816345.1 Spirochaetota bacterium
ACGCCGAGCTCGCCGTCGGCGGCCCACGCCGGGATACCGGCGTCGCGGTGGCGAATCGGCAGCATGCCCGAGCGCTCTTCCTCGGAGCGGGCCTCGTTCCAGAACCGGAAGCGGTATCCGGAGCGCTCGGCCCAGGCCTTAGTCAGCAATCCTGAGAACCCGCTCGCCGCGGGGACGGCGATGCCGTCGTCGTCGTCGTCCCTGTTCTGCCCGTGCAGGGCGGCTGAGTACCAGTCCGAGCAGTCGAGGAGGCTTACGAAAGGTAGGCCGAGAGCGACGAACCCGAAGGCGTATCGAGGGTCGGCGCAGGCCACGGCCGCTCCGCCTTCGTAGAGCGACTCGAGGTCGCTCGCCTCCAGCTCCCAATAGCCGGGAAGCCTCGGCGCGCTCCCTTCCGAGAGCGTCCTCGGCCAAGGCGTCACGCTGGGGCCGAGGGCGATATCAACGGGCACGCCGACGCCCAGCGAATCGCGGAACGTTCGCGCGCAGGCCTCGGCCAGCGAAGTCCTATCGCAGTCGGCGACCAGGATCAGGCGACTAGCCCCGGCGAGGTAGCCGGCCAACCCGTCCGAGCCGAGAGGGTCGATCCACGCGGCCGACGGGTCGCGCTTAGGCGCTAGGCACGACCAGTCAATCTCCGTCGGCTCGAAGAGGGACGACTTAAGACGCCGCAGCTCGCGGAGCGTCGCGAAGGGGCCCGTCGCGTCCCATTCGCCGTCGGGGGCCGAGAACGCCGCCCGTATCCCCTCGCGGTAGTCAGCGAGCCTGGGATCCGTCCTGGGGACGGAATCGAGGCTGCGGTCCCGGATCGACTCCCGGGCGGAGCCGGAATCGAGCATGACCGCGTACTCAGCGGTCACGAGTCGCTTATACCACTTGGTACCCCTGTAGGCCCGCATGGGGCACGGAAGGACGAGGCTCATTCCTTGAGCCCCCCCGAGGTAAGGCCCGAGATGATCCGCTTCTGGAGCGCGAGCACCATGGCTATCAGCGGCACGACGATCACGGTAGAGGCGGCCATGATCGTGCCCCAGGGGATGTAGTTATCGGACTCGTACATCTTGAGGCCGACCGTCACGAGCTTGACCCTGACCGGGTTCATCACGAGGGCGAACAGGTACTCGTTCCAGACCTGTATGAAGGCCAGGATGCCTACCGTGAAGACGCCCGGGGCGACGAGCGGCATTATTATCCTGGAATAGCATATCCAGGGCCCGGCCCCGTCGATCTCGGCCGCCTCCTCGAGCTCCGCCGGGATGGAATGCATGTAAGGCACGAGGAACCAGATCGTGAGCGTCAGGGTGAAGAGCGTATTGACTATCACGAGGCCGGTCCGGGTATTAAGGAGGCCCATGCCCCGTATCAGCGCGTAGATAGGATTCACTATGACGACGGGCGGGAGGAGCGACACGGAGAGGACCACGATGAGTATGAGGCCCGTGCCCCGTATACGGGTCCTGGCCAGCGCGTACGCGGCCATGCTCCCCAGAGCCATCGACGCCAGGGTCGCGAAGACCGACACCGCGATGCTGTTGCCCATGTACTCCATCAGGGGCCTCGACTGGAAGGCCTTGCGATAGTTGGCTAGCGTATACGCGTCGGGGAACCAGGTAAGGGAGAAGATATCCTTCTCGAGCTTGAAGGAGTTGAGGACCTGCCAGAAGAACGGAAAGCCTATGGTCGCTACGAAGAACGCTGCGAACGCGTAGAAGAGCGCCTTATCCCAGGTCTTGCGGCTCATCTGGCGCGCCCTTTCCTGCCCGCCTCGACCTTGTCGCGGATGACGTCGAGGAAGCACACGGCGATTCCGCACGTGACTATCATGGTGAAGCTCGCGAGGGCCGAGCCGTAGCCGTAGTTGCCGGCGTCGAAATAGGTACGCAGGGTATAGAGCGTCAGCGACTCGGTAGCGTTGCCCGGCCCGCCGTTCGTCAGCGCGACGATGACGGTATATACCTTGAACGACTGTATGAGCCTGAAGAGCACCGCGGTTGCCAGGACCGGCTTGAGTAGCGGCAGCGTTATCCGGAAGTACCGGACGATAGGACCGGCCCCGTCTATGTCGGCGGCCTCCAGGAGGCTCCGCGGGATGCCCTGCAGGCCGGCCAGGACCATGAGCGAGACGTACGGCGCGGTCTTCCAAATATCAGCGAGGATGAGTATCGCCTTGGCCCCGATATCCCTGCTTAGCCACGGCACGTAATCTCGAATCAAGCCGACGGATCGCAGCATCTGGTTGATGACGCCGTACTGGTCGTGGACCATGAACTTCCACATGAAGCCCGAGACTATGGTCGGGATGGCCCAGGGGATGAGGACGACGACGCGCAGGAGGCCCCTGCCGGGATAGTCCTTGTTCATGGCCTGCGCGAACGCGAGGCCGAGCAGGACCTCGAAGCCGACGGTGAGCGCCGTGAAGGCCATGGTAAAACCGAAGGCGTTCCAGAAGCGCTCGTTCGTGAGCATGTTGACGTAATGCTTAAGGCCCACGAACGTCATGGTCTCGCCGAACTGCAGCCTATACTCGAAGAAGCTCAGGTATAGGGTGCGGACGACCGGGTAGACCGCGAATAGTCCGAACATGATTATCGTCGGGCTTATCAATAGATACCCGAATTGGCGCTTCGTCATAGTCTGTTGCCGGCTCCTTAAGGCGAAGAGGAAGGCCGCGGCGTCTCCGCCGCGGCCTTCCCGTAGGATACTCTGGAACGGTAGCGGGAACGAGCCTAGCGGCCTACTTTCTCCATCGCGGCCTGGGCGTCCGCCAGGGCGCGGGCCGCGGTCTTGCTACCCTTCATGGCGTTCTGGACCTCGGTGGATAGTATGCCGGATATCTCGGCGTAGAACGGCGACTGGGGCCTCGGGGCGGCGGTCTTGAAGACGTCGAGGAACATGCCGTAGAACGGGTAGGCGGACAGGATGTCCTTGTCGGAGTAGAGGCTCTTCCTCGCCGGGAGGAAGGTGTCCTTGAGGGCGTGTAGTTTCTGCGCGTACTCGCCCGCGTAGAACTCCATGAATTTCGCGGCGGCGGCCTTGTTCCTCGAATTCTTGTTCAGGAACAGCTGCCAGCCTCCGAGCACGCTTATCCCCTGGCGTCCCTGCGGCCCCCTGGGCAGGGGAGCGACGCCGAGCTTGCCAACCACGGTCGAATTCTTGGGATCCTGGGACATGGCGTACGCCTTGGGCCAGGCGCGCATGAATACCTGCTTGCCCTGGAACATGGAGGCCCTCGCGTCGCCGCTACCGTACGAGAGCACGCCTTCGGGCATGAGCTTCTTCTGGTAGGCCGATACCATCGCCTCGAGGATCTGCGCGTTCTGGGCGGAGTCGATCACTATCGCGCCGTTCGGGGCTATGACCGCGCCGCCGTTCGAGTAGAACCACTCGACCGCGTTGCACGTGAGCCCCTCGCCGTTGGCCAGCGAGCCGACGAGGGCGTACATGCCGCCGCCTTCCTTGGCGTTAATCTCCTCGGCGGTCTTGAAAAGCTCGTCGTACGTCGAGGGCACGGCCTTGCCGTACTTCTTGAGGAGGTCGCTCCTATAATAGAGGACGCCCGCGTCGGTCCGGAACGGGATGCCCCATATCTTCCCGCCGTAGCTGGCCGCCTCGATAGTCCCCGGAAGGAAATCGGCGCGCTTCGAGACGGGGAAATACTCGTCCAAGGGCTCGATAAGCCCGGAGGAAGCGAAGGTCGCCGTCCAGGTGACGTCGGCGTTGAAGAAGTCGATGGAGCTATCGCCGCTACGGAGCGCTATCAGGAGCGCCTGAAGCTTGTCGCTCGTCGCCTCGGGGAGCTCGACGACGTTGACCCTAATATCCGGGTAGGATCTGTTGAACTCGGCTACGATCTCGGACTGGGTGTTGCTGAGCGTAGCCGCGTGCGCGTACCAGTTCAGCGTTACCGGGCCCTCGGGCGCCTTATCCTTGCCGCCCATCGCGTTAACGGAGAACACCATGCTAATTAGGATCATGGCTAAACAAAGCTTGAACTTCATGTCGCTACTCCTTTTATGAAACTTCAAGCATATACGCAATATATTGCGTTTCTGCTTGACTATAAGCACATTTTATTGTATATACTCATATATTGCAAGCATTCATTTGCGTATTCATAGATATTTAATACTAGTAAGAGGGGGCTCCATGGAGGAAGCGCAAAGATCGATAGCCGAGTTCATAAAATCGATACGAGTAGAGCGCGGATACTCTCAGTCGTATATAGCCGATTCGTTAGGAATACCGCTCCGTACGTATCAGAGCTGGGAGAAATCGTATCTATCGAGCGCGCCCAACCTGTTCGCCCTCGCCGCCTTCTACTCGATTCCCGCGGAGCGCTTCTTCGTCGGCCTAGACAGGGCCATGCAGGGTCTCGAGCCGACGCCGCTCAGAGAGCCTAGCCTGGACCTCGCCAGGATGGCGGCTAACGGCGCTAGCGCCGAAGAGCTGGCGACTCGGTTCCCGGAGCTCGTCGCGGCCGACGATCCCCTCGAGGATATCAATACCGCCATACTCGACGCTTATTTCAGCCAAGGATCGCGGCTCGTCGAGGCCGAGAGGAAACCCGCTCTCGAGGAAGCCCTGAGCCGTTCCCTGGGACTCAGCCGCGCCCGCGTCGTCGTCGTCGACACCGGGAAGCTCAGCTTCCAGACGCTCAAGGAGATAGCGCTCGCCGATTACGGGGCCAGGCTGATCCAGGGTTGGGGCTCCGGGAAGCCTCTCTTCAGGCTAGGGATCAGCAACGGCTACGCTATCGCGCGGATACTCGATAGCCTTCCGAGGAAGAAGGCCGAGAACCTGAGCCTCTTCCCGCTCAATTTCACCCAGACCCCGGCCGACTTCCCCGTCTCCACGACATCGCTCATCTCGTCGTTCCAGTATCGCCACGAGGGCCGATGCGCGGAGTATCGCCACATGAACGAGGACGAGGTCTATGGCGCCATGATGCTAGCGGACGCCGCCATACTCGGAATAGGCACGTTCAAGCGGCGGGGCCTGTATTCGCGGATGATAAGCGCCGCCCTCGGAGGAGCCTACCTGGAGAAGGTCGTGTCGGCCGGGGCGGTTGGGGACTTCAACTATTACCCCATCGGCGAGGAAGGCCGGCTCCTGGATTTCCCCGAGCTCGTGGCTCCCCTCGGATCCGCCGGGAGCGCCGCCCTGGTCAAGTCGATAGGCCTCGAGCTCCTGGCGAAGAAGGCCGACAGGGATTGCCCCGTAGCGGTAGCGGCGGCCGGCCAGCATAAGGCGGAGCTGGTCCGCATCGTATCGCGCAAGGGCTACGTCAACACGGTGCTCGTCGATTCCTCGCTCGCGGAGGCGCTGGCCTAGGAGGCGCTGGCCTAGGAGGCGCTGGCCTAGGAGGCGCTGGCCTAGGAGGCGCTCGGCTAGCAAACGCCCGGTCGCGGAGGCTCTCGCCCAGGCGGCCGCGCGGCGGCTATTGCCTATGCATGCCCTGGTCGACGTCGGAGCGTTCCGCCTCGATCCTCGCGCGCACGCGCCCGTAGCGCGATTCCACGGAGACCGAGAACTCCACGAGTCCGATGGCGGCCCGAGCCTCCGACTCCTCCCCCTCAGGCCAGGAGAACGATACGGTTCGGCTCTCGCCGTCCAGCCAGGCGGTAAGAGCGGCCCGCCCCGCCCCGCCCGGTTCGGCAGGCGCGAAGAGCTCCAGGGCGATCCGGCCTTCCCTAGGAGTCCCGGCCCTATCCTCGAACGAGATCGGGTATTCGGCGAAGAACCTCCCGGCGGCGTCGAAGGCGACCTTCGGGTCCTCTGATACGAGGCGCTTGAGCCTATAGAGGACGTCGTTGAAGTGGGTGCTAGGGTCTACCACCGTCTCCCGCTTGCCGGAACGCACGAGCACGTAGGCCTTCCAGGGGCTGAAGCTCACTTCCGGAAGCTTGACGACGCCGAAATCGCGGCCGAGGTCGGTCGAGACCTCGTGCGTCCCCGGCTCCAGCCCCTCGAGGAGGAGCGGCACGCGCCTGTCGCCCTTGGTATAGCCTATGAAGGCGCCGTCCAGGAACACCTGCGCGTCGACGAGAGGCGAGAACAGGGCGATCGAGCCGGGCGTCTCGTCCCGGAGCGACAGGATGGAGCGGCTGCGGCCTTCCTCGACCAGAACGGGGCGCTTCCCGCTTAGCCGCTCCACGACGCCCTCGGCGAGCGCGTGGACGAGGTTCTCGGTGGACCCCGAGTCGGAGAACGTGACGACGCGGGAGCTGGCGACGTCTATGAGCTTGAGCGTAAGGCGCAGCTCGCTCCCGAGCAGCAGGTACTCCCCGGCCAGGACGTAGTCGGCGCTCGAGATGCCCTCGAAGCCGCCGGCCGGAGAAGCGGCGATGGCGGACAGCGATAGTTCCCGCTCCTTTAGGAGGGCGTCTATGGCCCCCCTATCCAGGAGCTCGACCGCCCCGCTCGAGGAGAGGTCGTAGAGGAGCAGGCCCTGGGCTATGCCCCCGACGTAGTCGTACCGGGGGTCGCCGGAACGGTTCTCCAGCGCTAGCACGGCGACGCGGGGGGCGGCCGCGGCGAGGAGCGGGCACAGCGCGCCTAATAGGAACGCGAGAACAGCCGCCCCGGCGGCCGCGGGCCTTCGGACGATACGAACCATGGGAGCCTCCATACCGTCCGCGCCGCTTCTCAGGTCTTCTTGATGTACTTCTTGGCGTCCAGGGCGACGGCGGCTACGATTATCACGCCTTTTATGATGTATTGGAAGTACTGGTCCATGCCTATGAACGTCATCCCGTAGCTGATCACCGTGAACATGAGGACGCCGGCCACGGCGCCGGACACCTTTCCTATGCCCCCCGAGAACGAAATGCCGCCCACCACGCAGGCGGCTATCGCGTCCAGCTCGTAGCCGTAGCCGGTACCGTTGTTGGCGCTCCCTATCCGGGCCGCCTCGAGGTAGCCGCCTATGCCGTAGAGGATCCCGGCCATGACGTAGACGAGGATGATAGTCTTGCTTACGTTCACTCCGGAGACCTTCGCGGCCTCGGGATTGCCGCCAACGGCGTACAGGTTCTTACCGAAGGTCGTCTTATTCCAAAGCACCCATACGATGACGCTTATAATGGCCGCGTAGATGACGAGGTTGGGGATGCCGAGCGTCGAGCCTATGACGAAATCGGTATATCGCGTGTCGAACCCGCCGATCGGCTGGGGGCCCGGCGCGCCCGAGGCGAAGTAGATGGAGAGCACGCCGTAGAGGGTTATCATCATTCCGAGCGTCGCCAAGAACGGGTGTATCTTGAATTTCGCCACGACCCAGCCGTTGATCGCGCTGAAGAACGCGCTCACCGCACAGGCTATGAGCAGCGGCACGACGAGCGGCAGGGCCGGCATGTCGGGATAGAACCGCGACGCGTAATCGGCGCGCTGAAGGAGCGACCCCGTTATGACGGCGGCGAAGCCCACCGAGCGCCCGAGCGACAGGTCCGTCCCCTGCAGTATGATGATGCCGCCGACCCCGAAGGCCAGGATAAGCCGGACGGCGCTCTGCGTCAGGATGTTCCGGAACACGTTGGCCGACAGGAAGGACGGCTCGCTGATGATGATGAACATGATTATCATGAAGATGACGATATAGATGGCGTTCTTGACGAGCAGTTCCTTCCACTGCTCCTTCGTCATCGATGACAGTCTACGAGTAGCCGTGCCGCTCATACTTCGGCCTCCCTTGAGTTGTTGAGGTATTTCGTCGCCAGGTTGAAAATGTCCGTCTGGGTAGCGGTATCGGTATCGACGATGCCCGCCATGTAGCCGTTGCTCATGACGAGTATGCGGTTGGTGATGCCTATGAGCTCGGGCATCTCCGACGAGACGACTATGACCGACTTGCCGCTGTTCGCCAGGTTGATTATAAGCTGGTAGATCTCGTACTTCGCGCCGACGTCGATGCCGCGCGTCGGCTCGTCGAGCAGGAGGACGTCGGGGTTCGTCAGGAGCCAGCGGCCTATGATCACCTTCTGCTGGTTGCCCCCCGACAGAGAGCGGATAGGCTCGCGCTTGCTGGGGGTCTTGATGCGCATCGCCTTGACCTGCGTATCGGTGTCCTTCTCCATCTTTGAGTTGACGAGGAAGCCCGCCCTGTTCCGGTACGCCTCGATATTGGCTATGGTCGAGTTGAAGGTAATATCGGCCAGGGGGTAGATGCCCGTCTCGCGTCGCTCCTCGGTAAGGTAGGCGAAGCTGTTCCGGATAGACCTATTGGGGCTGGCGTTGGCTATCGGCTTCCCGTCTATCAGTATCTCGCCCGAAACCTTGGTCCGCACGCCGAACAGGGCCTCCATGAGCTCGGTGCGCCCGGCGCCGACGAGGCCCGCCACTCCGAGTATCTCGCCGCGCCTCAGGTCGAAGCTGACGTCGTGCACGACGGGCGGGTACTTGGTCGTAAGGCCCCTGACTGACATGTGCACGTCGCCGGGGACGTTGGTCTTGGGCGGGAACCGGTCCTCCAGGTCCCTGCCTACCATCATGTTTACGACCTTATCCATGGTCAGGCCCTCGACGTGCTCGGTACCGACGTAGTTCCCGTCGCGGAGCACGGTGACGTAATCGGAGATACGGAATATCTCGTCCATCTTGTGGGAAATGTATATGACTCCGACGCCCTGCTTCTTAAGGACGCCGATGATGTCGAACAGGGTATTAACTTCGTTATCGGTCAGGGACGAGGTAGGCTCGTCGAGCACGATGATCTTCACGTCGTAAGAGATGGCCTTGGCTATCTCGACCATCTGGCGCTGGGATACCGAGAGCCTGCTGAGCGGGGTATCCGGGTCTAGGTGTATATTGATGCGATGGAACAGCGCGAGGGTATCGGCCCTCATCTTGCGCTCGTCTATGAACGGGCCCTTGGTCGGATAGCGGCCGAGCCAGATATTGTCGCTGATCGTGCGCTGCACGACCTGGTTGAGCTCCTGGTGCACCATCGACACGCCGTTCTCGAGGGCGTGCTTCGGGTCGGTGAAGTTGAAAGGCTTCCCCGCTAGGTAGAATTCCCCGGCGTCCTGCCGGTAGATGCCGAACAGGCACTTCATCAGCGTCGACTTGCCCGCGCCGTTCTCGCCCATGAGGCTGTGCACGGTACCGGCGCGGACGTCGAGGTGCACGTCGTTCAGGACCCGGACCCCGGAGAACGATTTGCTTACGCCGCGGATGCTTAAGAGATACTCTTGCACGGGCTTCCCCCTGGTAAACGATCGCGCGGGCGGAGAAGGCTCTCCGCCCGCGCACTGTAGCTAGAATACACCCTTATCCGGGATTCTACTTCCTGAATTCCTTGTAGTTCTTCGGGGTCACGGGCAGGTAGGGAATGCGTACGGCCTTGGTACCGTCGGTATCGAGCTTCCAGGCGGTGCCTTCGGTGACGGGCTTGCCCATGGCGGCGTTGATAGCCAGGTCCACTGTCGCGCGGCTCTGGTTGACGCCGTCGTTGAGCACGGTGCCGTTCATCTCGCCGTCGGCGATGTGGGTCAGGGCCTGGTCGAGGGCGTCCACGCCGTAGAGCGGGAGCTTGACGCCGGCCGCCTTGAGGGCGTTGATGGCGCCGAAGGCCATGCCGTCGTTATTGCAGATGACGAGCTCGATGCTCTTGCCGAAGCTGGAGGTCAGCCAGGCGGCCATCTTGTCGTTGCCGTGCTGGGTGGACCAGTTGGGATCGGCCTCGAGGGCTAGCTGCTGGACCTTGATGCCGGCGTCGACGAAGGCCTTGACCGACTCGCGCGTGCGGGCCTCGGCGTCGGGATGGCCGGGCTCGCCCTTGAGCAGCACGTACTGGACGACGCCGTCCTTGTTCTTGTCCCAGGCGGGGTTGGCCTTCCAGTCGGCGACCATCATCTGGCCCTGGATGATGCCGGACTCGGCGGAGTTGGTGCCTACGTACCAGACCTTGTCGTAGCTGGCCATGGCGCCGGCCTCGGTGGGCTCCTTGTTGAAGAGGATGAGGGGGATGCCGGCCTTCTTGGCCTTGGCGATGATGGCCTTGGCGGAGGCGGGGTCGACGAGGTTGATGGCCAGGACGCTTACCTTCTTGGTGATGAAGACGTCTACCTGGTCGTTGAGCTTGGCCTGCTGGCCCTCGGAATCCACGATCTCGATGCGGACGCCCTTGCCGGCGGCGTAGCGCTCCAGCTCGGGCTTCATGACGCCGTTCATGAAGTTATCGGCGAAGCTATAGATATTAGCGCCGATTACTAGCTCGCCGCCTTCTTTCCCGCCCATGGCGGAAACGCCGGCGACTGAGATCGCCATGAGAATGGCCAAGGCCAGGAAACCGATCCTTCGATTCATGTATCTCTCCTTATCGGGGGTTGGAACCGCGCTACGGGGCTCCTCTATACATCCCACGATACGGCCGTATCCGCGAGCCCACAATGTAAAATTCTACTGAGATTTTGTTCAATAGAGCACTTCGCCGATCCGGCTCACCGGATGAACGGCTGGTAGTCTATCCAGATATACTTCTCGTCCTGTAGCCGGTAATGGAGCTCGCCGGAGTCCGGCCCGCCTATGGCTCGCCGCGCCAGCTCGACCATGGCCTTGGCCATGCTCAGGGAGTCGTTCTTGACCGTGCCGTAGAGGTAGCCCTCCCGTATCGACTCCTCCGCCTCGACGAGGCCGTCGATGCCGACGACGGGCCTCCAGCTGTCGTCGAAGCGATCGACCTTGCCGCTCTGGTCGTCGTCCTTGAAGAAGCCCTGCTGCCTCATGCGCATGATGGCGCCGAGGGCCATGGCGTCGTTGTTGGAGGCGACGAGCTCGAGCCTATCCTGATGCGATCGCAGGAGAGCCCCCATCTTCTCGTAGGCCTCGTCGCGCTTCCAGTTGGCTACCTCTATGGCCAGGATCTCTATAGAGAAGCCCCGCGCCTCGAAGCTGCGGAGCAGCTCCCTGGTGCGGAGCTCGGCGTCCTGGTGCCCCTGCTCGCCCTTGAGGATGATGACCTGGATGACGCCGTCGCCGCTGCGGTCGTACTCGTTCAGGCCGGACGGATCGTTGCCGAAGAGGCTCATCGCCAGCTCCGCCTGCATCTGGCCCGACTGCTCGGCCCTGGCCCCGACGTAGTAGCAGCGGTCCCATATCGCCATGTCCTCGGCCAGGGGCTCGCGGTTGAAGAATATTATGGGGATATCCTCGGCCTTGAGCCTGCGTATGAGGGCGTGCGAGGCGAGCCTGTCCACGGGGTTGATCATCATGAGGGCGGGCCGCTTGGCTATCATCGCCTCTATCTGCTCGTTCTGGATGAGCTGGGAATTCCCGGCGTCGAACTGGACGGCCAGGAAGGCGGAATTCGACTCGTCCCTTATCTGCCTCGCGAAGACCTCGATGTACGGATCGGCTTGGTTATAGAGGAATAACCCTACTCGAGCCTCTTTTGACGCGCAGCCTAGCAGGGCGCAGGCGGCGAGCGAGGCCGCCAGGGCCGCGAGCGATGCGCGGACGGCTGCCGCCGCGCCGAGCCGGCCCGCTCGGCGCGGCCGCGTAGTCGGTATCATACGGTTAGCCCTCCTGGCCCGGCTGCGCGGGCATGAAGACGGTGACGGTGGTGCTCTCGTCGGGGACGCTGTCTATGCGGATGTCCGCCGCGTCGCCGTAGAACAACTTGAGGCGCTGGTAGACGTTCCGTATGCCCACGCCTCCCCGCTCCCCTCCTCCTCGCATTATGTCGTACATCTCGCGGATCTTCTCTTCCCCTATGCCGTACCCCGTGTTGGAGACGGCGAAGGCCATGCGGCCGTCCTCGAGGCGTCCCGTTATGGCTATGCGCCCGTCGGCGTCCCCTACGCCGTGGTAGATAGCGTTCTCGACGATAGGCTGTAGTATTAGCTTCATCATCCTCATGCCGAGCATCTCCGGAGGGACCGCTATGTCGTAGGCGAAGCGGTCGACGTAGCGGATGCTCTGGATGGTCAGGTAGTTCTCTATATGGGCTATCTCGTCCTCGACCGGGATGAAGGTCTGCCCCTTGGAGATGCTGATCCTGAAGAAGCGGGCCAGGGCCACGACGGTCGTGATGACGTCCTTGTTCCTCTTGTGCTCGGCGAGCCATACTATCGAGTCGAGCGTGTTATAGAGGAAATGCGGGTTGATCTGGTTCTGAAGGGCCCGGAGCTCGGTCTTCCGCTTCTCCTTCTGCTCGTCCACGAGGCTCGCCATGAGCTCCCGTATCCTCGCCACCATGCTCGTGAAGGAATGGGACAGCTGGGATATCTCCCGCTGCCCGGAGACCTCGATAGGAGCGTCCAGGTCCCCTCCCTCTATCCTGAGCATCGTCTCCTTGAGCCGCCCTATCGGCCTGGAGATCCGGACGGAGACATAGCCCGCGGCCGCCGCGCTGAGAGCTATCGAGATGGCCAGGATCAGCACCGATATGCCCAGGAGCCTGGCCCTCGCGTCGTTGATCTCGTTGACGTTGCTCACGGTGACGATGCGCCACCTGGTGTGCACGAGGGTATTGACGTTAAGCGCCATCTCCTGCCCGCCTATGACCGCCCTCTCGGCGCCCAGGTACATGCCCGCGGCCAGGCGATGGCTCCTCTCGCTCATCGCGCGGGGCTCGGGCTCGGAGCTGTACAGGAGCGCCCCCGCCTCGTCCAGGATGAGCAGGTGGCCGCCCTGGCCGAGGTTCGACTTGCGCGCGAGGTCGCTGATAGCCTGGCGGTCCAGCTCGATGAGGAGCACGCCCTCCTCCGTCGCGCCGCCGTCCAGGAATTCCACGGCCTTGGTCACGGCGATGACGCCCTCGTCGCGGTTCTCCGCGATGCTCGTCTGCGGCTCGGCGTTGAAGTGGAACACCTGCTCGAGGGCGAGCGCCGACCGGAACCAGGGCCGGGCCGCGATGTCGTTACCCGTGCCGAAGTCGAGCTGCGGCCCGATGAGCCGCCTGCCCGAGCCGTCGAACAGGTATACCGAGACCACGTCCGACTTGATGTCGGCGTTAGAGCGGTAGATGGCCTCGAGTGCGGCGGCGTCGCGGCCGAGGTCGAGGTTGAACGACGCGAACTGGATATAATTGGCCGTCTCAATGACGCTGTTGATGTACCCCTCGTAGTTCATGACGATCTGCTTGTTTATCTCGCTTGACCTGCTCTCCGCGAACTCGTCCAGGGTACCGACGAAAATGGCGAGCGACACGAGCAGGCTCATGACGACCATCACGGCCGCCACGGCCACGATAGCGACGAATATATCGAAGCCTATGGAAGCGGACCGGCTAGGCTCTGTCTTCACGGTATTTCTTCGGCGAGGCGCCGGTCCACTTCTTGAAGCTGTGGCTGAAGTAATACACGTCCTTGTACCCGCACTGCAGCGCTATGTCTACTATGCGGTCCCCGGTCGTGGACAGCAGCTCGATCGCCCGTTCCATGCGGATACCCGTAAGGAACTTCACGAAGCTGCTTTCCTTGTACTTGCGGAAAAGCTGGCTCAGGTAGGACGGGCTGATGGCGAGCTCCTCGCAGAGGGAGTCCAGGGTCAGGCCCGGATCGTCGAAGCGCCTATGCATAACGGCTACGGCCCGCTCGAGCATGCGCTGGGAGCTGCCCGCCTTAGCCGCGGCGCCCTGCTGGCGTATGAGGCTCGAGACCGACTTGAACCAGGCGAACAGCTGATCGAGGCCGCGCATCCTAGCCAGGCTATCGATGAGGTCGCCGCCGGCGAGCTCGTCGATATCGAGGCCGAGCGACGCCGCGTAGTTGGCTATGAGACCCGCCAGGCTGACCGCGTACGGGTTGAGGCTCCCCGCCTTCCGAGACTCCTCCGTCGCGACGGCTTTGAGCTCCTCGATGCACGCGGCGAGCGCCTCGTCGCTACCGTAGCGGAGCTGGTGCTCCAGGTTCTTCGCGTCGCCCTCGAGGAGGCGCACGAAGCCGGCCTCTCGCTCGCCCGCCTGGCCGAAACGGCTCACCGGCCCGAGCGCGCCGAAGCGGCCCGAGGAGAGGGCGCTCGCGGCCTCCTCGTAGGCCTTGGCCAGCTGCCTGAAATCCTTGTGCGAGGCGCTGACCCCGATGCTGACCCTCACCTCCATGAACTGCTCGGCCCCGCGGGCGGTCCTCGTCAGGATCGAGTCGATGGCGCGGGAGAATTCGCTCCCCTTCTCCTTTATGATGAAGACGACGCCCCCGTGGAACATGAAACCGTAATGCTCGAGGCCCTCCTGGTTAAGGAGGGAATCGAGCCTAGCCCGCACCGACAGCTTGAGCTTCTCGAATTCTATTATGCCCCAGGTCTCCGGATTCCGCTCGACGACGGCGTAGGCCGCTACGTACGGCGACTCGTCGAGGGAGACGCCGTATCCGCGCAGCTGCTCTATGTCACCCTTGTCCCCGGAGGCCCCGGACGCCAGGAGCGAGACGAGGCAGTTCTCTATGACGAGGGGGATGCTCTGCTCGTATTGCTTCTGGATCTGCTCCCGGTTGTAGTTGTCGCGTATCTCGTCGTCGAGCTCCAGCTTGAGCTTGCGCAGGAACGATGCGATATCCTCCTGCGTCAACGGCTTGGTCAGGTAGCTGCGCACGCCCAGCTCTATGGCCTCCCTGGCGTAATCGAACTCGTCGAAGCCGGTGATGAAGCCTATGCGCACGGTTGGGTAATCCCTGCGTATGATGCCCGCGAGCTCGAGGCCGTCGATGTACGGCATCTTGATATCGGTAAGGACCACCTGAGGCGAGTGCTTCTCTATGAGCTCGAGCGCGTCGTACCCGTTCCCGGCGGTGCCGGCTACGACGAACCCGCTCTCGGCGGATACCTTCGACGATATCCTGCCGCGCACCTCGTCCTCGTCGTCCACGAGGATTATCTTATACGGCTCTGCCACGGGACCTCCGCCTGCGATCCCTCCGCGGGCCGGGATCGGCCGTAAGCATATTATCAGGCGTCCTCCCGATGCAAGCCTCGCGCGGTACGGCGAGAGGCGCGTCGATACGGGCGACGTTCATAACGCCTATCCCAAGCTCGGCGGACAAGGTGGGCATGAGATCTTTCCCTCGCCCGAAAAAAAAAGATGCGGACATGGAACAAAGCGTGTATACTCAGTTTATCAACCTATGGGACAGGTGTAGCATATATGGACAACGAGCATAGTTCTGTAAAAAAAACGATAGCCATACTCATGCGCCTCTCGGAGAAGCCGTATGAATTCAGCGCCCTCGAATTGAGCGCGCGCCTCGGCATCACCCGGAGTACGGTGCACCGCAACCTCAACGAGCTCATGTCCGTGCTGATAGTCACCCAGAACCCGAGTACCAAGAAATACCGCCTCGGCCCGACGGCGTACACGATAGGCGCGACCTACCTCACCACGTTCGATTACCTGGCTCAGATTCGCCTAATACTTGCGCGCGCCACCGAGGATATCGGCCAGACCATAGGGCTCGCCAAGCTCGTCGGCGAGAAGGTGCTCGACCTCATCGAGATAGAGACGTACCAGCCTATACGGATCGGGCGCAAGGAAGGCTCATACTACCCCATCCACTGCGGGACCTACGGGAAGTGCACCATGGCGTATTTCCAGCCCCGCGAGCGCCTCGAGGAGATAGTCAGATCGACTCCCCTGCCGAAGCTAGCCAAGAACACGATCACCGATCCCGACGCCCTCCTCGAGAACTACGCGCTGATCCGCGAGCGGGGGTACGCGATAAGCGACGAGGAGCTGTCGGACGGGCTTATCGGCATCGGGGCGCCGGTCTTCGACTCGTCGGGGAGGATATTCGGCTGCGTCGCCACGGCCCTGATCAAGGTCGCCTCCGGCGACGACGCGGTAGAACGGCTCATCCCTAAGATCATGCAGAGCGCGGCCGAGGTGAGCCGCTATATCATCTAGCGCCAAACGAGGCGACGCGAGGAGGGACAGTCATTGGTACTACCCGCCAGAGGGCGGCAGAACGCACAATAAAACGGAGGAACTAGCATGAGCGACTTGGCAGCCCCGAAGAGATTCAAGGTACCGCATACCTATGTCATTCTCATCGGCGTCATCGTATTGATGGCGGCATTGACGTACATACTGCCCGCGGGCGTATACGACAAGATAAAGAGCCCGAGCACGGGCAAGATGGTGGTCGATCCCGCCTCGTACCACGTCGTCGAATCGACGCCGATCAAGCCTTTCGACCTCTTACTCGTCATGGAGAAGGGCCTCAAGGCCGCCTCGAGCATCGTCTTCTTCATCTTCATAGTAGGCGGCGCGTTCCAGATCGTAACCGCGACGGGAGCCGTCGAGGCGGGCGTAGGAAGGGTCGCGAGCAAGCTCCAAGGCAAGGAGAAGCTCCTGATACCCGTCCTCCTCGTGCTCTTCTCCATACTGGGCGGCACGATAGGCATGGCCGAGGAGGCTATCGTCTTCGTTCCCATCGGCATCGCGCTGGCGCGCGCGCTCGGGTTCGACGCCATTACCGGCACGGCGATGATAACGCTAGGCGCGGCCTGCGGCTTCAGTTCCGGCTTCATGAATCCCTTTACCGTAGGCGTCGCGCAGGGCATAGCGGAGCTGCCTATATTCTCGGGCATCGCGTTCCGCCTCGTGATCCTGGCGGCCATGCTGGCCGTCACCACCTGGTACCTCCTCCGCTACGGCGAGATGGTGCGCAGGGACCCGCTCAAGAGCCACGTCGCCGAGCTCGAGAACGAGGAGAAGGACAAGAGGGTCGACCTCTCTGCCCTGCCCGAGTTCAGGCTCCGCCACATGTTCGTGCTCCTCAGCGTAGTCGGGGGCCTGACCGCCATCGTGATTGGCGTCTTCAAATTCGGCTGGTACTTCTCGGAGATAGGCGCGGTCTTCCTAGGCGTCGGCATACTAGGCGGCGCGTTCGGCGGCCTCGGCCCGAGCAGGCAGGCCCAGGAATTCGTCAAGGGAGCCAAGGGCCTGGTCTTCGGAGCGCTGGTCGTGGGCGTCGCCCGCGGCATACTCGTGGTCATGCAGGACGGCCAGATAATCGATACCATCGTCTACGGCCTGGCGTCCGCTATCAAGACCCTTCCCAAGTCGATATCGGTGATCGGCATGTACATCGTACAGGTGGTCATCAACTTCTTCATCCCGTCCGGCTCGGGGCAGGCGGCGGCGACGATGCCCATCATGACCCCCCTGGCCGACGTCGTCGGCATCAACAGGCAGGTCGCCGTACTAGCCTTCCAGTTCGGCGACGGCTTTACCAATTCCATCATCCCGACCTCCGCGGCCCTCATGGGCGTGCTCTCGGTAGCCAATATCCCCTACGAGAAGTGGGTGAAGTTCATCTGGCCGCTCATGCTGATATGGATCGGCATCGGGGCCGCGTTCCTCATCATCGCCAACATCATCAACTACGGGCCCTTCTAGGCCCCCTCGCGCCGCCCGGGCGATAGCGACGCGCCCGGGCATCCTTCCCGCGAGGCGAACGCATTACCCGGGAGAATTACGATGCTTGACCTGAAGATTCGCAACGGCTCGGTGCCGGATTTCGAGGCCGGAGCGATGCTCGCGGCCGACATAGGCGTCAAGGACGGGATGATAGTCTCCGTCGGCCGCGTCGAGGAGGCCGCGAAGGCGGAGATCGACGCCGAGGGGCTCGTCGTATCGCCCGGCTTCATAGATATACATATGCACGAGGAGACGCTCGTTCCCGGCGCGCCGGAGCCTTACGACATCGCCCGCTACATGCTGGCGATGGGCGTGACGACGGCGGCGGCGGGCAACTGCGGCAATACGAGGCAGGCGGTACGCGACTTCCTCGACTTCATCGACGCGAACGGCTCTCCGATCAACTACCTGACGTTCGCCGGCCATAACTCGATCAGGGCCAGGGCGGGCGTAGCGTCGCCCTACGAGGCGGCTACCCCCGCCCAGATAGAGGCGATGGCCGGCCTCGTCGCGGAGGATATCGAAGCCGGGGCGATAGGCCTCTCCTTCGGGCTCGAGTATAGCCCCGCCGTGAGCTTCGCGGAGATGATCGGCGCCGCCGGCGGCGCGGCCGGACGGGAGATACTGCTATCGGCCCACTACAGGAGCGACGGGCCGGACGGGCTCTCTTCGGTCCGGGAGCTCATCGCCCTCTCCGAGGAGACGGGCCAGGCGATGCAGGTCTCGCACCTCGTGAGCTGTACCGGCTTCGGCGACATGCGCGAGTCGCTCGAGTCCCTGGCGGCTGCCAAGGCCCGAGGGGTAGACGTGCTCGCGGACAGCTACCCCTACGACGCCTTCTGCACGAGGATAGGATCCGCCGTATTCGACGACGGCTGCTTCGAGCGATGGGGCAAGGGCTTCGGCGCGATACGCTTCCTGCAGGAGCCCCTCAGGGGAACGACCTGCGACGAGGCTTCGTTCCGCCTCGCCCGGGAGGAGTATCCCGATTCCCTCGTCGCGGCCTTCGTGATGAACGACGACGAGGCCGTGATGGCCATAGCCCACCCTCTGGTCATCGTAGCGAGCGACGGCATCTATAATCGCGGATTCGGCCATCCGCGCGGCGCGGGAGCCTTTCCCCGCGTGCTCGGCAGGTACTCGCGGGAGCGCGGCGCCCTGTCCCTCGTTGAGGCGCTGAGGAAGATGACGCTCTTACCCGCGTCCAGGCTCCGCCTCGGGCGCAAGGGCCGCATAGCGGTCGGGTGCGACGCGGACCTGGTCGTCTTCGACCCCGGGCGCATCGTCGATACGGCGGACTACGATTCCCCGACGCTACCGCCGCTCGGTATCGAGGCGGTACTCATAGGAGGGAGGCTCGCCCTCTCGCCGAGGGGCGGGCCGCTGCCCCGTCTCGGGCGCTCTATCCGGCGAGAGGCGATAGCCGGCTGGTCCGGCGGAAGGAAGGCAAACGCATGAACATCGAAGGATACCTGGAGGCGGTCGACCGTATCATGCCATCGCTCGCCTCGTTGAACGAGGCGGTCTTCGCGACGCCGGAACTAGGCTTCGAGGAGGTCGAGTCGTCGCGCGCGCACGTCGACGCGCTACGAGCCGCGGGGTTCGAGGTAGAATACCCGTATATGGGCATGCCGACGGCCTTCAGGGCGGAATACCGCGGCTCAGCTCCCGGACCTTCGGTGACCGGACCTTCGGTGACCGGACCTTCGGTGGCCGGACCTTCGGTGGCATTCCTGGCGGAATACGACGCCCTCCCAGGCATAGGGCACGGGTGCGCCCACAACCTCCTGGGAACGGCGAGCACGGGCGCGGGCATCGCGCTCAGCAGCCGGATCGACGCGATAGGCGGGTCGGTCGTCGTATTCGGAACCCCGGCCGAGGAGACGAGCGGCGCCAAGGTCGCCATGGCGGAAGGCGGGGCCTTCGACGGGCTGGACGCGGCCGTCGTCGCCCATCCCGCCGAGGAACACTACCGGAGCGGCAGCTCGCTCGCGCTATCCGCCATGCAGTTCGAGTTCATCGGGAAGGCGTCGCACGCCGGCTCGAGCCCGGAACTCGGCGTCAACGCGCTCAACGGCGTCATCGGGCTGTTCAACGCGGTGAACGCGATGCGCGGCCATATACGCTCTGACTCGAGGATACACGGCATCATAAGCGAGGGCGGCGTGGCGGCAAATATAGTGCCGGAGCGCGCGGTCGCCCGCTTCTACGTACGCTCCCCCGCCAAGGCCTATATCGCGACCCTGGAGACGATGATGCGGGCCTGCGCGACCTCGGCCGCCGAGGCCGTCGGGGCCGAGGTCAGGATAACCAACTACGAGGCCTCGTACGACGATCTCCTGACCAACGGCGCGCTCTCGGGCGCCTACGAGGGGAACCTCCTCTCGGCCGGGGTCCCGCGGGTCATGGCGCCGAGGAGCAGCTTCGGCTCCCTCGACGTCGGGAACGTCAGCTACCGCTGCCCCGCGATACATCCGTACTTCAAGATAAGCGAGACGCCTATAGTCGCGCATACCAGGGAGTTCGCGGCGGCCTCCGTGACGCCGTACGCGCTATCGAGCCTGCGCCTCGTCGTGGCGGCGATGGCCAAGACGGGCGCCGACGTCATCGAGGATAGCGGACTCCGCGCCTCGATACGGAACGAGTTCGAGGAAGCGACGAAGGGCCTCGTGAAGGCGGCCCATGCATAAGGCTCGATTGCCGGGCGACGGCCTGGGCTCGCTCATCATGGGGGCGGACGAGGCGGCCGCGATGATAGAGGACGGCATGACCGTCGGCACGAGCGGCTTCACGCCGTCGGGTTATCCCAAGGCCGTGCCGAAGGCCCTGGCGGCCCGAGGCCTCGACGCCTCGGGCGGGCCTCGCATAACGCTCGTCGCTGGGGCCTCCGTCGGGGACGAGCTCGACGGGGAGCTAGCGCGCGCGGGCATGATAAAGCGCCGCTTCCCGTACCAGACCAACGGGGCGTGCAGGGACGGCATAAACTCGGGGGAGATAGCCTTCGACGATATGCACATCAGCCACCTGCCCCAATACATTGACTACGGCTTCCTCGGCCCCGTCGACGTCGCGATCATCGAGGCGGCAGATATAGACGGCTCGGGCAGGCTCGTACCGACCACGTCCGTCGGTATCAGCCCGACCATAGCCGCTCACGCAGGGCGCGTCATCGTGGAGCTCAACGCAGCGGTACCCCGGTCCATCGGGGGGATCCACGATATTTACCGCCCCGAGAGACCGCCCTCGCGGCTTCCCATACCCCTCCTCTCGCCTTCGGACCGCATCGGCGCGCCCTACATCCAGGTGGACCCGTCCAAGATAGCGGCGATCGTGCTGACGGACCTCGCCGACGACGTCAGGCCGCTGGCGGCGGTCAACGCCAACCAGGAGGCGATGGCCCGCAACCTGCTCGCGTTCCTGGAGCGGGAGATCGAGAAGGGGCGCATGCCCCCGGGGCTGCTCCCGCTCCAGTCCGGGGTCGGATCGGTAGCCAACGCCGTGCTCAAGGGCTTCCTGGAATCGAGGTTCAGGAACCTCCAGGTCTATACGGAGGTGATCCAGGACTCCCTGTTGGATCTCCTGGACGCAGGCGTCGCGAGCCACGTCTCGGGCTGCTCCATCACCCCGTCCAAGGAAGGGCTCGGCCGGTTCCTATCCGGCCTCGAGGCCTACAAGCGGAGCATAACCCTGCGGCCCCAGGAGATAAGCAACAACCCGGAGCTTATCCGAAGGCTGGGCGTCGTGGCGATGAATACCGCGATCGAGGTCGACCTGTACGGCAACGTCAACTCGACCACGGTGCTAGGACGGCGCATGATGAACGGGATAGGAGGCTCCGGGGATTTTACGAGGAACGCCTACCTATCGATATTCTTCACCGAGTCGACCGCCAAGGGCGGCGCTCTCTCGAGCGTCGTGCCGTACGCATCCCATATCGACCATACGTCGCACGACGTGGACGTTATCGTGTCGGAATGCGGAGTCGCGGATCTACGCTGCCTCTCCCCCTCGGAACGGGCCCGGGCGATCATAGGCAACGTAGCGCATCCTGATTATAGGGAAGCCCTATCGTCCTACCTGGACGCGGCGCACGAGCTCGGTCCCTGCCACAACCCGCTCGACCTGGAGAACGCGTTCGGCTTCCACCTGCGTTACATGAGGACGGGAAGCATGCGGGCCTAGCGAACCGGTGCTATACTTGGCGATAGGAGGAGGCGACGCCATGGCTCTCCAGATTTTCGGGACGAGGAAATGCGCTATAACGCGGAAGGCGGAACGGTTCTTCAAGGAACGCGACGTCGGCTACCAGTTCGTGGACCTCGGCGAGAAGGGCATGAGCCCCGGCGAGCTCGCCTCCGTCGTAAGGGCCGTCGGGACGGCGGCCCTCGTGGACGAGGGCTCGAAGCGCTATAAGGACAGGGGCCTCGCCTACATGGACTACGACCCTACGGACGAGCTGCTCGCCTATCCGCTGCTCGCGCGGACGCCGATAGTGCGCGACGGGCCGCGGGCGGCGGTGGGCGACGAGCCGGCGGCCTGGGCCGCTTTCGCCGCGGCGGCGAGGTCCTAGGCCCCGGGGAGCGCGGCGGTAAAGCGGCACCCGCCGCCCGGACCGTTCTCGATGGAGCACGCGCCGCCGTATCCCGAGACAACGGCCTTGACTATGGCCAGGCCGAGGCCCGAGTGCGAGTCCCGGTCGCCCTCGGGCCTGTCCGAATAGAACCTGTCGAAGGCCTTGAGCCGCGACGACTCGAGCAGGCCCGGCCCCTCGTCGTCGACCGTTATGGCATAGCCACCGGGAGCCTCGGCGAGGCGCACCGTGACGGCGGAACCGGGCGGCGAGAACGAGACGGCGTTGTCCACCGGGTTGGCCACGATCTGGACCAGCCTATCGGGATTGACGCGGACGAGGGCCGGGCGGCCTACCGCGTCCTCGAACGAGACGCGCACGTCGGGATACCCCGGATGGGGATAGCGCGACAGGGCGACGGGCACGAGCCTCGCGAGGTCGACGGTCTCGAGGGCCTCGCCGTCCATCCTATTATCTATGCCCCCGAGCTCCCGCAGGCCGGCCAGCAGCCGCTCCATACGGAGCTCCTCGTCGCGTATGCCGGCGAGCAGGGTCCGCTCGGCACCGGGGGCGCCGACCCCGGAGCCGTTCTCGCCGGCTCCCGCGTCCGCTCCCTCGCCCGCGGACGGAGGAGGCGCGAGCGCCAGCTCCGCCGCCCCCCTGATAGCCGCGAGCGGGTTCTTCAGCTCGTGCAGGAGGTCGGCGGTGAACCCGTCTATATACGCGGTCCGCTTCTCGAGGCGGCTCGACAGCTCCGAGAGCGAGCGCGACAGGTCCCCTATCTCGTCCTTGCGCCTCGAGCCGGAGAATCGGCCCGTGAAACGGCCGGATCTGTCGAGGACCGTCTCGGCCTCGGTCCTCAGCCGGCGTATCGGCGCCGTAATGGTCATGGACAGGGCGAGCGACAGTACCATGGCGGCGAGCAGCGAGAACATGAATATGCGTATGATATCGAGCCTGAACTCGTAGAGCCGGACGAGAATGCTATAGGTGGACCTGGAGACGAGGACCGCCCCGACGACGTCGCCGGTTTCCTCCCCGGGTATAGGGATAGCCGAATACAGGTTGACCGATACCTGCCCCCCCGTCGAGAGCCTCGTCGTGGATCCGTAGCGCCCTCCGAGGGCGGCCAGCACCTCGGGCCCGAGCAGGACCGATTTACCCGAATAGTAATCGCCTGAGCCGTACGACTCGCTGGGCGGGAAGAACAGCTTGCGGAAGGCGTTCAGCGGATAGACGACCGCGCGGTATAGGAAGTGCTCGTTAGCGGCCTTGGCGGAGCCCGCGGCTTCGGACCCGCCTGCGCCGCCCGCGCCGCCCGAGCCGCCGCGATTGCCTTCGCCAGCGCCTTCGACAGCGCCTTCGCCGGCGGCGGACGAGGCTACGGACGAGCCGTAAGGCGAGCGCCCGGAGGTCGGCCCAGGGGAGTCCGAATGGCCGACGGCGGCAGAATCGGCCAGGAGGCGGCCTTCCCGATCGACGACCCTGAGCCTCGAGTCCACCCTCCAGCCAAGCCGCCCCAGGACGCGCGCCGACTCGGAGGCCAGGTCGGCCCCGGACAGAGCCGAGGCGAGGATTCGGCCCTGCTGTATCATGGAGGATTCCTGCGTCTCCAAAAGCTGCTTCTCGTAGGTATCCAGGTAGAGGAGGCTCGCCAAGGGCAGGAAGAGCAGCATCAGGTTGAACGCCAACAGGCGATGAGACAGGCGCCTCACGGCTCGGCGCCCAGCCTATACCCGAGCCCGTAGACCGTATCGATGCCTCCGAAGGCGGCCCCGGCCGCGGATAGCTTGGCTCTGATCCGCTTGATGTGACTATCGGCGGCCCTGTCGTTAGGGTACGCGTCGTCGGGGAACGCCGCCCGCATCAATTGCTCGCGGGTCTTCACGGCTCCCGGATTCTCGGCGAGGCTTCGCAACATGCGGTACTCGGTGACTGTAAGCGGCACGCGCCTCCCGTCGAGGCTCGCCAGGAAGCGCTCGTCGTCGAGCGATAACGGCCCCGCCACTATCCCGGGAGCGCGCGGCGAGCCGTCGTCGGAGGCGGGAGAGCCGCGCCTCAGGGCGGCGCGGACGCGGGCGAGCAGCTCCCGCATGCCGAACGGCTTGCAGACGTAATCGTCGCCCCCCGACTCAAGGCCCAGCACCCGGTCTATCTCGTCGTCCCTGGACGAGAGGAAAACTATAGGCACCCGCTCGCCCAGGGCGCGAACGCGCCTGCAAAGCTCTATGCCGTCCATGCGAGGCATCATCACGTCGAGGACGACGAGGTCGGGGAAGCCGCCGCGGAAGGACGCCCAGGCCTCGTCCCCGTTGGAGTATTCCTCTACCCGGTAGCCTTCCCGCTCGAGGGCTATCCGTACGGCCGCCCTGATATTCCTCTCGTCGTCTACCACAGCGATAGTGTTCATCTGGGCAGAGGATACCACGGCGGCGCGCCGTCGGAAATACCCGCGTCGGCCCCGGGGCGCCCGGCGCGCGCAAAAGCCGCGATTCCGCCATGATCCCGCCGCGATACGGCCCGGCGCCGGGGATAGGCTCTCCGTATCCTCGATTCGAGAAGGAGAATAATCGATGCGCGTCATAGGTAAGATAGTGAACGGCGTCGGCTTCAAGGCCGCGCTCATAGCGGCGCTCGCGCTCGTCATGCTCATACCCGCGGCCATGGTCAGGCAGCTCGTGAACGAACGCTCGGACAGGGCCGAGGAAGTCGAGGCCGAGATACTAGGATCGTGGGGTGGCGGGCTCGAGTTCGCGGGCCCCGTCCTGCGCGTGCCGTGCGTGCGTATAGAGGAATCGACCTTTCGCGACGACCGCGGCAAGGAGACCAAATCGCTCCGAGAGGCGCCGTTCGACCTTTGGATCAGCCCCGCGACGGTCGTCATCGACGCGGGTCTCTCGACTTTACGCAAGGAGCGGGGAATCTTCTCCGTCCCGGTATTCTCAGGTGAACTGGCCATGGAGGGACGTTTCGACGCCTCGGAAGCCTTGGCCAGCCTCGGGCGCAACGAGACCGCCAGGCTCGAGCAGGCCGAGATGGTCATCCCCATCGAGAACCAGAAGGGACTCCGCGGGATCGGGCCCTCGCTCTGGGCCGGACGGCCCCTGGCCTTCAAGCCGGGCGACGCGGGATTCGGCCTGCTCGCCGGCGGCGTCAGGGCCCCGGTCGCCGTCGAGGCGGGAACACCGGCCGAGTTCAGGGTAGCCGTAACGGTCCAGGGCGGAGGGCGGATACGCGTCCTGCCGCTCGGGGAATCGGCGCGAGTCTCCATCCGGGCCGATTGGCCGTCGCCGTCGTACCGGGGCGACTACCTGCCCGGGAACCAGAGCCTGGACGAGCGCGGCTTCGAGGCGGCATGGGACGTCAGCTACCTGAGCCGAGGGGTACCCCTCTATTGGACCGACTCCGCCCAATCGCGCGAGCGCCTTTCCCGCGCCTTCCTCGGGGTCGACTTCCTGGAGGTCCTCGACCGTTACGCCCTCAGCGAGAGGGCCGTGAAGTACGCGCTCCTGTTCATAGTCGTGCCGTTCATCACGCTCTTCATGCTGGAGCTGTTTACCAGGCGCGAGGTCCATCCCGTCCAGTACCTCCTGGCGGGAATCGCCAACCTCGTCTTCTACCTGCTCCTTCTATCGCTCTCGGAGCACGTACCGTTCGGGGCGGCCTACGTATCGGCCGCGGCGGCCGTGACCCTGATGATTTTCCTGTACAGCCGCTCGCTGTTCGGGCCGAGCGGGAAGGCCTGGTCCATGGGCCTGGTCATGGCCGTCTCCTACCTCTATCTCTACGTGACGCTCAGGTCGGAGGACTGGGCCTTGCTCATCGGCGCCGTCGGGGCGTTCGCCGCGGTGGGGCTCGTGATGCTCGTTACGCGGAACGTGGACTGGTTCGGGCGCGGCCAGAGGCCGCCCGCCTGAGCGAGAAAGGCTGATTAGGCGAATCGGGCGGGATAGGGAAGAAGGGCGAGGCCTGATCGGCCTCGCCCTCGTTTATTACACGAGCCCCCTGCCGCGCAGCAAGGCCTTCACGTCGGGATCCCGGCCCCTGAAGGCCCTATAGGCCTCCGCGGGGTCCAGGGTATTGCCCGCCGACAATACGTAGCGCTTGAACTTAGCCGCCAGCTCCGGGTTGAACGCGTCGCCCGAGGCCTCGAAGGCCTCGAAGCCGTCCGCGTCCAGCACCTCCGCCCACATGTACACGTAGTAGCCGGCGGCGTAGCCGTTGTCGCTGAACAGGTGCCTGAACTGGGGCAGCCTATGGCGCATTCCCACCGCCTCGGGCACGCCCAGGCGCGCGCACTCGGCGGCCTCGAAGGCCGCCAGATCCAGCTTCTCGGGATCCTTGAGCCCGTGTATCGACATATCGACGAGGGCGCAGGAAGTATAGGCCACGGTCAGGAAGCCCTGGTTGAAGTGCTCGCTCTTCTTGATGAGCGCTATTAGGTCGTCGCCTATCGGCTTCCCGGTAACGGCGTGGACGGCGTGCTTCTTGAGCATCTCCGGAGTCAGCGCCCAGTGCTCGTTGATCTGGCTCGGCAGCTCCACGAAATCGCGGAGGACGTTGGTGCCCGAGAGGCGATTATAGGTCACGTTGGACAAGAGGCCGTGGAGGCCGTGGCCGAACTCGTGGAAGAGGGTCCGCAGGTCGTCGAGCGACAGGAGCGTGGGCTTCCCGGCCGAGGCCTTGGCGAAGTTGTTGTTGTTTATGACCAGGGGATAGAGGAGCCCGCCCGGGCGGTTCCTCGACTGCGACCTGAAGTCGCTCATCCAGGCTCCCCCGCGCTTCGTGGGGCGCGCGAAGCTGTCGGCTATGAAGACGCCGACCAGGCCTCCGGCGGGATCCAGCACCTCGTACAGGCGAGCGTCCGGATGATAGAGCGGCACGCCCCTCACTTCCTTGAAGCCGACCCCGTAGAGCCTGCCAGCGGCGTCGAACATGGCGTCGGTCATGCGGTCCAGCTGGAAGTACGGCTTCAGCTCGGCCTCGTCCAGGCTGTATCGCTCCTGCCTGAGCTTCTCGGCGTAGAAGTGCCAGTCCCAGCCGGCCAGGGGTCCCGAGAACCCCTCCCTCGCGGCTATCGCCTCGAGGTCCTTCTGCTCCTCCAGGGCTCGCGCCTTGGCGGGCTCCCATACCCGCATGAGGAGCTCGTCCACGGCCGAGGGCTTCTTGGCCATGCGGTCGACGAGCGCGTAGTCAGCGAACGTCTCGTAGCCCATGAGGCGGGCCAGCTCGGCCCTCAACCTGATTATCCTCTCCGCCACGGGCCGGGTGTCGCGCTCCGGGCAGCTCTCGCCGCGGGCCTTGAACGCTCGCCAGACTTTCTCCCGCAGGTCTCGCCTGGTCGAATAGGTCAGGAACGGGTCGACGAGCGACGGCGACAGGTTGATGACGTAGCCGTCCAGGCCCTTCTCCGAGGCCACCGACTTGGCGGCGTCGAGGACGAAATCGGGCAGGCCCGCCCTGTCGGCCTCGGTAGCGAGCTCCAGGCGGAACGCCGCCTCGTCGCCGAGCACCGACTGGCTGAAGGTCGTGAACAGGCCGGCCAGCTCCTCGGCTATGGCCGCGTAGCGAGCGCGCGCGGCGCCCTCTAGGAGCGCTCCCTCCATGACGTAATCCAGGCGCACCCGCTCCAGCAGGCGGAGCTCCTCGGCCCCGAGGCCCAGCTCGGCGCGCTTGCCGTACAAGGCGTCAACCCGACGGAACACGCCCTCGTGCAGGCTCAGCCAGCTCATGTGGGCCGCTATCCTGGGCATCAGCTCGCGCTCGGCCGCCTGGAGGGCGTCGCTCGTCTCGCTGGCCGTCAGGTTATAGAACACGCCGGCGACGCGGCCGAAGGCCTGGCCCGCGCGGTCGAGGGCGGCGACGGTATTCTGGAAGGTCGGCGGCTCGGGATTCGCCGCGATGGCGTCCACCTCGGCCCGGTGCTCGGCCATGGCCGCCTCGAAGGCGGGGGCGTAGTGCTCCGGCCTGATCTTGTCGAAGGGGGGCAAGCCGTACGGCGTGTCCCAAACGGATAAAAGGGGGTTGGTATTCATGGCGAAGATTATCGGGGGTATTCCCGGGAACCGTCAATACGTAGAAGGGAAGCCGGGCCGAGGGCTACGGGCCGCGGCCCGGCTTCGGGTAGGCGCTTACGGAACCGCAAGCGCGGCCGGATCGGCCGGAGCGGCCGTCGCCGCCCCCTCGAGGCGATGGGCCTCGTCGTCGCTGAACGCCCTGTCCATGTCCAATATTATTATGAACTGGTCGTCGCGCTTACCCACGCACTTGATGAAATGGGAATCGATCTTGATGCCGAAGCGAGGAGGCGGCTCCAGGTGCTCGGGCTCTATCTCTATGACCTCGTACACCTCGTCGGCTATGGAGCCTATGAGGACCTGCCCGTCTGCGCCCTCTATCTCTATCACCAGGATCGCGGTATCGAGGGTAGCTTCCTTCTCCGGCAGGCCGAATTTGAGCCTCAGGTCCACTACAGGGATACCTACGTCGCGTATGTTTATTAGGCCTTTTAGGAAGTCCGCGGTCTTGGGCAGCTTGGTCGGCTTCATGTACTCCAGCACCTCCCGTACCTTGGACACCGGGATGCCGAATATCTCCCCGTCTATGCCGAAGGTCAGGTACTGGCTCTCTATCGTTTCGGCCATGGCTAGAATTCCTCGAAGTCGTCGTCGCTCGCCCCGCCCGCCGAGCCCTTGGCAACTGTGATACCGGTCGAGGCTCCATCCGGCCTGGCCCTATCCTTGCGAGCCTGCGGCGCGACGGCCACCTGGGCGGCCGCGCTCTTCGCGTGGGCCACGGCGACGCGATGCACCGTCGCGGTCGGCTTCTTGACCGCCACGCCCGTCGTCGCGCTCGCGCGGCTCGCCGACGCCTGCGCGAATTCGTCCTTGTGCGCGCTCTGGACCTTGAAGAAGGATATCGTCTGCGCCAGCTGCTCGGCCTGGCTCGACAGCTCCTCGGCCATGCTGGCCATCTCCTCGCTTGCGCTGGCGTTCTGCTGTATCACCGTGTCCAGCTGGGTGACGGCCTTGGCTATCTGATCGACCCCGCTGGACTGCTCCCTCGAGGCGCTGGATATCTCCTGCACGAGGTCCGCGGTCTTCTTGATGTCCGGCACCAGCTTCTGGATTATCTCTCCGGCCTTGGTCGCGCTCTCGACCGTGTGCCGCGAAAGGTCCCCGATCTCCCCGGAGGCCTTCTGGCTGCGCTCAGCCAGCTTGCGCACCTCGCTGGCCACCACCGCGAAGCCCTTGCCCGCCTCCCCGGCCCTGGCGGCCTCTATGGCGGCGTTGAGCGCGAGCAGGTTCGTCTGCCTGGCTATCTCGTCGATGATCGAGATCTTCGTGGCTATCTCGTTCATGGCGGCCACCGAGTCCATGACCGAGCGCCCGCCCAGGTCCGCGTCGCCGGAGGACTTCGTCGCGATGCTCTCGGTGGCCATCGAGTTGTCGGTGTTCTGCTTGACGGTCGCCGCCATCTCCTCCACCGAGGCCGAGACCTCCTCCGCGCTGGCGGCCTGCTCGGCGGCGCCCTGAGACAGCTGCTGGGCCGTGGACGACATCTGCTCCGAGCCGGAGCTGACCTGGTCGGAGGCCGAGAGTATCGACT
Organism: Spirochaetota bacterium; assembly: GCA_018816345.1. Lineage (GTDB taxonomy): Bacteria > Spirochaetota > Spirochaetia > Treponematales > UBA12059 > SZUA-370. The sequence continues at coordinate 29,529 of JAHIWG010000075.1, forward strand.
CCACGATGCGCCTGAGGTCCTTGGACAGGTTGTCCAGGGCCTTGGCAAGGTCGCCCACCTCGTCGGGGCGCTTGAGGTAGACATCCGGGATATCGTTGCGCAGGTCCCCCGCGGCCATCTCCCCGAGGTGCGCGACGGCGACGCCTAGCGGCCTGGAAATAGATATAGACAGCGCGACGCCGATAATCACCGAGACTATGGTTATTATAGCTATCACTATGATCATGATGAGGGTCGTGGAATTGGCGAGGGCCGTATTGGCTTCCGCCTGGGCCCTGGCCAGGTCGACCTTCTGCTTCATCATCGAGTCGATGACAACGTTCATCTCGTTGACCGTCGCGGTGAAGAGTCCCTTGGCCCCCTTCTCGGCTTCGGCTGCGTCTCCGGCCCTCGCGAGCGCGATGATTCTCGCGGCCTCGCCTACGTAGACCTTCTCGAGATCCTCGAGCTTGGCGAAGGTCTTACGGCCCTCCTCGGTCAGGATCGTCTCGCGGTACTCGGCCATCGCCTCCTCCAGCACCGCCTTGCGCGCGTCGACTTTCTTGGCCTCGGAATCGATGAAGGCCGGATCGCCGATATTAAGCACGATCGTCAGCACGTTGGAGCGCAGCCGGTTGGCCGAGCCGACGAACTCGGCGACCGAGGCGAGGGGCACGGTCATGTTCTTGTAGAGGACGGTATCGGCCGCGTCTATGCGACGCATGCTGATGATGCCGAATACCCCGACGGCCGCGCCGAGCAACGCGACGGCCACGAAACCCGTTACCAGTTTTCCGCTGATCTTCATGATTCTCTCCTTGCCATTTTTTAAGGCTAAAGACCGGTGCGCGAGCCATGTAACAACGCACCGGAAACTCTAATGCAAGGGGACTGGCCGCGCAAATTTTATAGATCACTATTTCTTGTCTCTACCTAGAGGCCTCGCCTTCGCGCGCGGCGATTCCAATAGGGCGGCAGCAGGCGGGCCGCTACTGATTGGGTTAGGGTCATGCCTTGATACTACGCTCTACACGTACGACGCGCCGAGGCGGCTGACGATAGGCTCGGCAATCGTCCGCCGCCGCGGGGGCGATACCGATTGCCGACCGTATCCCCCTACCTAGCGCATAGCATGCCGCCGTCTATGAACAGCGTCTCTCCGTGGACGTAGCTCGCCGCGTCGGAGCATAGGAAGAGGACCCCCGCCGCTATATCGTCGGGGACGCCGATGCGGCGCTTGGGTATCTTCTCCTCGAACTCCGCGGCGGACGCGGCGTCCCCGAGGAGGTTCCGCGTCAGGCCGGTGTGGACCATGCCCGGCCCGACGGCGTTGACGTTGATATTATATCCCGACAGGTCCACGGCCATGCCTTGGGTCATCATCTTGGCCGCGCCCTTGGAGGTGTTATAGACGCTCTGTCCCTGCCCCGCTATCACCGACATTATAGACGTGATATTGACGATGCGGCCGTAGTCGCGGTCCATCATCGAAGGCAATACGGCTCGCGAGAAGTTGAAGATCGAGCGCACGTTTATGTCCATGACGCGGTCGTACTCGTCGTCCTCCATCATCGCGAACGGCTGGAACTGCCCTGTTCCCGCGTTGTTGACGAGGATGTCGATCGGCCCCAGGGCCGCGGCCGCGGCCTCGACGAAGGCGAAGGCCTCGGCCTTCTTCGAGACGTCCACCCTGCCTAAGTGGCATCGGCGGCCCAGCGCCGTTATCTCGGCGGAGAGCGCGCGGAGCCCGCCTTCGTTTATATCGCATATCGCCAGGTCCGCGCCCTCCACGGCGAAGCCGAGCGCCGTCGCCCGCCCAATGCCCGACGCGGCGCCGGTGACCATGGCGACTCGACCCTTGAACCTGTACGCCCTCTTCTCCTCGGCCTCGGTCATGCGACCCTCCTTTCCTTTCCTACGCCCTCGACAGCGCCTTTCCTGACGCGGTCCCAGACTATGATCGCGGCTCCCAGGAAGGCCGCCTGGGCAGTCATGTTGACTGCCTGGTCGATCCAGTTCATGAGGATGCGGTTCTCGAAGCGCGCCTGCGTCGAAGGCGAGGCCAGCATGCCCATGAGCAGCATGGCGGCGATGGAGGCGATCGATAGGACGCCGGCCGCGGTCGCGCGCTCCCTGAAGGAGAACCAGGCCAGGATGCCCATGGTCGAGAGCTGCAGGAGCACCATGGCGAGCATCGAGTATCGCTTGAGCTCGAGGAAGTGCGCCTTGAGCCCGGGAGCCGGGCCGTTGACGGCCATGACCAGCGCGAACGCCAGGCCCAGGAAGACCCCGGCCGCGAAGGGCGAGACCCACGAGGCCGTCTCCGCGAAGCGGGTGCGTTCGCCGCGCCGGTCGCGGCCGCTGAACCGCCTGGCCCCGAGGACGACGGCGGCGGCCGTGGCGAGGAAGCCCACGGCCATCATCGGGAACATCTGGTCGTAGAGGAAGCCCGCCTCGGTGACCGGCCGCCTAGCCAGCGCGTCGCCTATCTTGGCCGACACCTTGAACGCGCCCGACAGGAACGCCAGGAGAGAGCCGGCCATGAACATGCCGGACAGCTCGCGCTCGCCCATGAGGCGCATGAAGCGGACGGTAAAGAACGAGGCGGCCAGGTACAGAAGGGGCGGCGCCGCGTCGCTGATCGCCATACCCAGGGTCACGGTTTCCATCGGCAACCTCCTTCCGGGCTCAATCCTCCCGATCCAGCACGAACCTGAATCCGTAGACCCAGGCTCCCGTATCCTCCCTGCGATGCTTCCGGAGCACGGCCCTTACCCTGAGCCCGGCTCCTACCACCTCGCCCGGGCCGATGTCGACGACGTCTCCCAGGACGTGTATCCCGTCGTCGAGCTTGACGACCACCATGCGCCTCGGGAGGTCGTCGCCGTAGCCCCAGGCCGGGAAGCCGAGGTCGTCCAGGACGCAGGCCACGACCGCGCCCGAGTCGGCGCACCGGTAGGGCTCCATCGCGCGCTCCAGGCAGGCCGGGCAGAGGAGCCCCGCGCGGGGCGGGAAGTACCGCTCGCCGCAGGCCCCGCAGCGGGAGCCCTCGATAAGGTAGCGCCCGCGCTTGCCGCGGTACCATACCGCGCTCGAGAAGGTATCGACGCGGACTATAGGCTCGGGGAATTCTCGGCTCATGTCACCACCTCCTCTGCACGACGCCGGCCACGTCGAGCGAGTGGTGCGTGCCGTAGGACGAGTTGACGCCGACGCGCGCGCCGTCCACCTGACGCTCCCCGCACTCGCCGCGGAGCTGGTAGAAATTCTCGATGACGCCGGCCTGGAAGTCGCAGCCCACGGAGCCGTGCCCGAAGGCGGGGCCGCCGCCGTAGGTATTAACCGGGCAGCGCGAGCCCAGGGCCATGCCGCCCGAGCGAACGTACTCCGCGCCGCCGCCTAGCGGAGCGAGGCCGAGGGCCTCGACGGCCATCAGCCCCTCGAAGGCGGTCAGGTCGTGGACCTGGCAGACCTGGGCGTCGGCCGGCGATATACCCGCCATGGCGTAGGCCTCCTTGGCGGCGACCATCAGCCCGGAGAACTCGGCCATGCCGTAGCCCCGCAGGCCGTCTACGGGCCAGTCGTTGAAATTGCCCATGTACGGCGGCCTATAGGCGTAAGCCACGTCGAACTGGGCGGGCCTGTCCGTGTAACGAGCCGCCACGTCCTCGCCGCACAGCACGAACGCGCTCGAGACGCCGCCGCGGTTGGTCGCCTGGCGGGAACGGTCGGCCTCGGGCGTATCGGCGGACAGCTCCTCGAGGCTGGGCATGGGCTTTCCGTACTCGGCGGCCAGGGGGTTCCGCCGGGCGTACCAGTGGCACTGGTGCACCCAGGCCGCGGCGTCCTCGATCGTCGCGCCGTACTTGCGCCGGTAGTAGTCGTCCCTGAGGCCGCCGTAGTTTATGTGCGTCAGTCCCATCAGGTAATCGTAGTCGCAGTAGTTGCCCTCGCTATTCATGGCCTCCATCGCGTCGAAGTTATCGGAACGGGCGAAGCCCAGCGACACGACGAGGTCGTACCTGCCGCTCGCGATGGCGTTCCACGCCGCCCAGCTTGCGACGCCGTTCCCGGCGCAGGCGCTGGAGCAGACGAGCACCGGCTTAGGCGCCAGCGCCAGCGCGTCCGCTACCTGAGGCCCCACCGACGAGTCGATGATGGTCCTATCGTTATACGCCACGCAGGCGAGGTCCACGTCCTTCGGCCTTACCCCGGCCGCCTCCAGGGCCAGGCAATACGCCTCGGTAGCGAGCCGCCTCCACGTCCAGTCCATCGGGACGCTCGGGGGCGTGACCGCGCCGCCGAGCATCATCACCCTTCGTTTGATGGCGCCCATCGCATTCTCCTTTTTTAGTAGAAGTTGGAGAGCTGGCCCGACGGCCGGATTAGCTTCTGCTCCAGCTTGAGCATGGTCGCGTAGTCGACCATCACCTTGTCGTCTATCTGGGACAGGACCGTGTCCCGCCCCGTCCTGGCACCGGCGAGCGCCTCGGTGGTCCGGAGCGACCAGACGTCGCAGCCGGCGCCCGAACCGTAGTCCACGACGCCGACCAGCTCGCCTGGATCGGCCCAGTCCAGGATATGGGCCAGCGCTATAGGCGACTGGGCGGCGCCGGCGTCGCCTATCATCTGGGTGAGCACGTAGGGGAGCACCTGCATCATATCGAGCCCGCACTTGCCCAGCGTCATCAGGGCGCGGAGGCCGGTCTTCTGCGGGACGACAATCTTGGAGTAATCCGCCGGCGCCGTGCCCGTATCCTCGAAGTAGCCGGCCACCGCGGGCACGACGTGGTCCAGGAGGCCCCAGCTGGCGACCCAGCCGTAGAAGCCGGCGCCCGACTGGACGAAGCGCTCGCCCTCGACACGGAAATAGTCGTTCTGGTCCCAGGAGTGCGTCCTCCACGGGCCCAGCTCCGCGAGGCCCGCCTCCTTTCCGACGAGGAAGGCCGCGGCCCCCGCGCTCGCGACGTACTCGACGACCTGGCCGGGCGCCGTGTGCCGGTTGGGCGTATCGGCCGCGACGACCAGCGCCCGCTCGACCGCGCCCGACTCCACGAGGCCGCGCGCTAGGGCGAGCGCCGCCGAGCCCGAGCGCTCCGCGCACTGCACGTCGCAGGCCAGGGCCGAGGCCGGCAGGTCCAGCGCGTCCTTGAGCACGTCGGCGGCGGCCTTGGTCGCGTACGGCGACGTGCCCGTGCCCAGGAGCACCGCGCCGATTCCCGAGCCGCCGCCCGCCCGCTCGAGGCATAGCCTAGCGGCGGCGACGGCGAGGGTGAGGGTGTCCTCGTCGGGCCCGAGCACGCAGCGTTCCCCGATCGACAGCGTATCGAGGAACGATTCCGCCAGGTTGCCCCAGACGGCCCGTATGGCCGTGCCGGCTATGCGCCTCCTGGGGATGGCCGTCCCGTAGGCTAGTATGCCGCCCACGGTCTGCCTAGGCCTTCTTGGGGATGTTCCAGAGCCCCGAGAACGCTATGGCGTCCATCATCGGCCCCTTCATCCGCAGCAGCTTGGCGTTGACGAGCTTCATAGGCGGGGTCTCGCCGGTGAACATCTGGCAGATATACTCGGAGTTGCCGGATATCGTGAGCTTCGGCTCGGAGGCCTGGCCCTCGGAGACCGCGCATGCTCCGTCGTTAATGGTAAGCGTCCACTTGCTCGGTTCCTCGCCCTGCAGGTCCAAGAGAATGACGCGGTTCCAGCCCTTGGCCTTCTCCGGCTTGAATAGCGCGGGCAGTGATTTGACGACTTCCTCGATCCTTGCCATGTCTCGCTCCTTATGCGAATCCGCTCTACGCGGGCTAACGGCCCGCGGCTCCTCGAAGGCCGCCGCTAGTCCGCGGCGCCGAAGACCCTCTCCTGCACCGCCAGGATGCGCGGCATATCGTCGGCCGGGCTCGTCCGCAGCTCGAAGCGGCACGGCTCCCCGTGGAGGCCCAGCGAGCGCAGGAGGCGGTAGCCGGGCGAGACCATGGGCGGCATGGTTATCATCATCGTCGCCAGGCCGTGGGCCTCGCAGTACCGGCAGAACGCGTAGCCCAGCGATCTCGGCGGCAGCCCTTCCCACGCCTCGACCGCGGCGTATACGCCCGCGAGCTCGCAATTCTCCAGCACGCTCGTACGCAGCGTCGCCTCCCCGTCCTGGACCTCGGGCTCCGAGTGGAAGTACTGGTCGGCGTACATGCCGCGCAGGCCGAGCTCCATCAGGTCGCCTATGTCCTCGAAGCCGGCCTTAGGCAGGGCCGTCGCGAAGAAGGCGCGGGAGACGTCCCACATGAAGTCCTCGCTCGTCGCGTCGACGGCGGCCCTGAGTGCGACGGGGCCGTCACGCTTGAGGACGGCGGCGGCGGCCGTCGCGCCGGCGACGAGGTAGCGGTTATAGTCGGCCACGCTCCGTAGGCATATCGCCAGCCACTCGTCGAGCAGGCCGCGGGGGAAGTCGCCGGCCGCGACGGCCGCCTCCCCACGGCGCTGGAGCCCGGACATTGTCGAGGCCCAGTCGTCCGGCATCCCTATCGACGCGGCCGACAGCCGGGCGACCAGTGGCCCGACGCCCTCGCCCATGCGCCCGGCCAGCTCGGCCATGTCCGCCAGGAAGCGACCGAAATACTCCGTCGCCTTCCTGGCGACCTCCGGGTCGCCGGAGAGCGACTGCCCATCCAGCCAGTCGGGATGCCCCGCGCCGCGGAGGAAGGTGGAGAGGCGGAGCGGCATCTCGTGCTCCACGCTGGCCCAGTACGCGCCCATCACCCTGAGGCCCGGGAAGTAGTCCCGCTCGGCGACCTGATCTCCGCGATAGAGCTTCTCGTACTCGCCCCGCTTCCAGTACCCGAGCGCGAGCTCGACGTTCCTGGCCCATTTATGGTCGTGGAACTCGCTGTAGTTCATGGCTCCCCCGTCGCCGGTCCCGAGGCCGGAGCCGAGGCCTGAGCCGCGGTTCCACCGGGAGCGGCGATGCCCGACACGGCGGCCTTCTTCCTCTTCGAGAGCGTCATCCTGAGCGTATTGAGCCCTACGAGCGCGACGAAGGCGAGCGCGCGGCCCCAGGCGGGCAGCGGCAGGGCCAGCGGTATCACGACCAGGGCCACGCCGACTATCGAGTGGGACAGGAGGTTCCTCCAGTCCTTCAGGTAGGCCCATACGGCCGAGGCTATCTTCTTGATCATCTAATCACCTCCATTGCTCTACGGAATCTCCATGCGGACGATCGGCAAGGCTCACCGCGTTACCTCGGGAATCTCGAACAAGTCCACCCACGGCGCGTCTAGCGAGAAGCGCACGTAGCTGAAGCAGGCCAGGGCCGCCAGCGCGAAGGCGTACGCCTTCAGGCGGGCCGACATGGGGCGGGAACCTATATGGTCCTCGATATCGAGCGTGAACAGCGAGGCCGCGAATATCACGACGTTAGCCCAGACGATCTCGGCCAGGTCGGTCGGCATGGGCCCCGCAACCGCGGCCGCCAGGTACCAGATGCCGGCGAACAAAGGCGGTATGAAGGCCGCCCCGAGGAGCCTGCTCGCGGCGAAGTCGAGCGCCGGCCCGGGCCTCAGAGCTACCCATTCCAGCGCCGAGACGACGAGCCATGAGAAGTACCCGACCTTCATGTGCTGGAAGACAGACTCGTCGATGCCGCTGAACACGGCGGTGAACCCGCCGGGCCACCAGTCGTAGGCGAAGTGCAGCACCAGGAAAACGGCTTGAAAGGCGAGAGCCCTCCCGACGAGGAGCAGTAGCCCGCGGCGCGCGTCGACGGAAACCATATCCTGCCTCCATACCGATCTTGCTTTTATGCACTCTTGAGTGCATTTTATTTGAGGTATAAAAAAAACGCAAGGAGAAAAAATGCCGACTGCACATCGCGTATCGCGAGGCCGCCCGAGGACAGACGCGCGGGACCGGATCATCGACGCCGCGGCCGGCCTCATAGCGGAGCGCGGCCCCGGCGCCTCCACCGAGGACATAGCCGACGCCGCGGGCGTAGCCAGGCGTACCGTCTTCAACTATTTCCCGGGAAGGGACGATCTCGTGCGGGCCTGCCTCGCGCCTATGCTCGAGGACGGCATAGCGATAGCCGCGGGCCTCGTCGAACGCGGGGCCCGCGGCCCGGCCGCCATCGGCGAGCTCTGCGGCGAGCTGCTACGGCGCCACGGCAACC
>JAHIWG010000010.1 GCA_018816345.1 Spirochaetota bacterium
AGGAAGCTCGGGCCCTGATAATTAATAGAACCTAGGACAGATCCTCTACGCTACCCCCAAGGAGACCGATCGATGAAAGAATCGACGACAAAAGAGGCGCCCGCCGAGACGACGGCCGAGAGCCTGGACATACTCAAGAAATACGACAAGGAAGCGGACTACCGGACGTACTCAGGCTTCATGGCCAAGCTGGTCTCCGCGCTCGCGATCACGTTCTCGTGCTTCCAGCTGTACACCGCGCTCTTCGGCGTCCTCGACGCGATGCTGCAGCGCTCGGTGCACCTGGCGTTCGGCATGTCGCTCATATTCCTCCTGTACCCTACGAGCAAGAAGTGGTCGCGGAGCAGGCTGCATCCCGTCGACCTAGCCCTGTCGGTACTGGGCGCGCTGACGCCGATGTACATCATCGTCAACTACGGCGACCTGGTGCTCCGGGCCGGAACGGCTACCACCGCGGACATGATAGTCGGCGTCGTCGGCATCCTGCTCGTCCTCGAGGCCGCGAGGCGCATAGTCGGCATTCCCATAGTCGTGATCGCGGGCGTCTTCATCGCCTACGCGTTCGCCGGGCCCTACCTGCCGGGCCAGCTGGCGCACCGGGGCGTCGACGTGGGAGACCTCGTCCAGCACCTGTACTTCACCACGGAAGGCGTCTTCGGCATACCCCTGGGCGTGTCCAGCACCTTCATATTCCTGTTCATCCTGTTCGGCGCCTACCTCGAGAAGACGGGCCTCGGGCAGTACTTCATCGACCTGGCCAACTCCATAGCCGGGCGCGCGGCCGGAGGCCCGGCGAAGGTGGCCGTCCTGTCCAGCGGCCTCATGGGCACGGTCTCGGGCAGCTCGGTAGCCAACGTCGTCGGCACGGGCTCGTTCACGATCCCGATGATGAAGCGGCTCGGCTATAAGCCGGAATTCGCCGGCGCGGTAGAGGCGACGGCGTCGACGGGAGGCCAGCTGATGCCGCCCATCATGGGCGCCGCCGCCTTCCTCATGTCGGAGATGACGGGCATACCCTACGTCCGCATCATTGGCGCCGCCGTGATCCCGGCGCTGCTGTACTACTTCGGCGTCTGGGCCGGCGTCCACTTCGAGGCCAAGAAGCTCGGCCTGCGCGGCATGACCAAGGAGGAGCTCCCTAACCTAAAGGAGATATTCCTCGGCCGCGGATACCTCATGATACCGCTCGTGGGCATAGTCTGGCTCCTCGTCACCGGCTACACGCCGATGCTCGCGGCCTTCTACGCCATAGTCCTCTCCATCGCGGCGGCCGTGCTAGGCTGGTGGGCGCCCCTGCCGATAGGCGGCATGGTCCTGCTATTCGCCATCATGAAGCCCGTCTTCAACGTAGGCCCCTACGGCGCCGACGGCGCCCTCAAGTACCTGACCGAGATGACTCCTCTCGGGGCGCTCGCGGTGCTCGGCACCGTGCTCCTCGGCTTCGCCGTCCTCAAGAAGAAGCCCAACATCGGGTTCAAGGAGATAGTCGGGGGCCTCGAGTCCGGGGCCAGGGGGGCGATAGGCGTGCTTTCGGCTACCGCCTGCGCCGGCATAATCATAGGCGTCGTCACGAAGACCGGCCTGGGGCTGAAGCTCGGCACCGTACTCGTCAGCGTGGCTAACGGGAACCTCGTGCTGACGCTCGTGTTCACGATGATAACGAGCATAATCCTGGGCATGGGCGTGCCGACGACGGCCAACTACATAATCACGTCAACGATAGCCGCGCCGGCGATCATCCTGATACTCAGGCAGAAGTTCCCCGGGCTCCCGGTGGACGCGATATCGATAGTCCTGCCGGCGCACATGTTCGCGTTCTACTTCGGCATCATCGCGGACGTGACGCCGCCCGTGGCGCTCGCGGCCTTCGCGGGGGCGGGCATAGCCAAGGCGAACCCCATGAAGACGGGCTTCGCGGCGTCCAAGCTCGCGATCGCGGCCTTCCTCGTGCCGTACATCTTCGTGATGCAGCCGGCCATGCTGATGATAGACGTGCACTTCTGGTCAGGCGTACTGATGGTCGCGACCTCGATGATAGGCATCATAGGCGTGTCGTCCGGTATCATGGGCTACCTCCTGTGCAGGTCCCTCTGGTGGGAGCGGATCCTGATGGCCTTCGGCGGGGTGCTAATGGTATACCCCGGCACCATCACCGATCTCATAGGAATGGGCATCATCTCCGTCGGCGTCGTTTCCCAAATCATCCGCAAGAACGCCGGGGCCGAGGATTCGGGAGCCAAGGACGCGGTAAAAAAAACGTCCTAATCGATTTTTAGCATGCGAATGATCGCCGGGCGTGGTACTATCGTGTCATGTCCGGCATCTTCGACGTAATCTACGAGGACGGCGAACTCGTCGTCGTAAACAAGCTCGCGGCGGTCCCCGTGCTGCCCGATAAGAGCGGCGATTCGTCGCTCAAGGATTTCGTGGCGGAATTACGCCCCGGGAAATTCGTGGAGCCGGCCCATCGCCTCGATAGGCGCACGAGCGGCGCGGTGGCCTTCGCCAAGACGAAGCATTGCCTGGCGACTCTATCGGAAGCCTTCCGCGAGCGCCGTGTGACGAAGACCTATTGGGCCGTGACGGAGCGGGCGCCGGAGCCTTCCTCGGGAACGCTGACGCATAGGCTCGTGCACGACAAGCGCCGCAACCGAGCCAAGGCGATTCCCGCGGACGGCGGCGGCGAGGGCGACATAGCCGAGCTGTCCTACGAGCTGGTGGGCAAGAGCGAGCGATACTTCCTCCTGGCCGTCAGGCCGCTATCGGGCAGGACGCACCAGATACGGGCGCAGCTCGCCGCCGCGGGGTTCCCCGTGCGCGGGGACTTGAAATACGGCGCCCGCCGGTCGACGCGCAACGGCCTCATCATGCTGCACGCGCGCGAGCTCAGCTTCGAGATGCCCGATAGGCGCCTGGTCGACGTGATAGCCGACCCGCCGCCCGACGAGCCCCTCTGGGAGGCTTTCCTCACGGACCCCCAGAACGTCAACTAGGGAGGCTCCGGCCTAGAAGACGGGCGGTGTCCTCGACGCCTCGCCCCCCGGGAGGAAGTTGACTTCCTTCCACTGCATGTAGGCGGGCCTCCCCGCGCCCTCCGTCGACACGCGGAGCTCGAATACGCCGCAGTTGCCGGTGGTAAAGAGCGGCATCCAGGCGCGGCACCCGAAGGTTACCCGAACCAGCCACTGGATGGTGCCCCCGTGGGAGACGGCCGCGACGTTCCCTCCGGCGTCCGCGGCGGCCGCCTTGAGCCGTCCCCACGCGCCCACGGCCCGGCGATACAGCTCCTCGGCGCTCTCCGCGTCCGGCACCGCCTCCCAGCTCCTGTACCCGAACGCCTCGTACTCCTCGGGGTAGCGCTCCCTTATCTCGTCCCAGGTGAGCCCGGTGAAACGGCCGGTATCCAGTTCCATGAGGAGCGGCTCCGGCTCCGCCGCCTCGAGACCGAGGCCCGAGGCGACTATCGCCGCGGTCTGGGCGGCCCTGGCCTGCGGCGAGTGCAGCAGGCGACGCACGCCCTTGGCGCTCAGGTACGAGGCTAGGTCGCAGGCCTGGGCCCGTCCGGTCTCGTTGAGGGAAAACTCGGAACGGCCCTGGATACGGCTCTCGGCGTTCGCGGCCGTCTCTCCGTGCCTGGCTATGAAGAAGCTCGTGGGCCGCGCGAGGTCGGAGAAGAAATCGGGGTCAACGGAAGTAGTGGATATCATGGTGGCCCGAATATAGCACCGGCGGGCCGCGATGGCCAAGCTCGGCGCTTTACCCGGCCGGCGCCCGCCCGTATACTCGGCCTATGGGCAATCGATCAATAGCTATGGACGCGGCCAAGGGCGGGTTCGTCGTCGCGATGATAGCGTATCACGCGTGCTACGTCGCGGTCATGTTCGGGCTATCCGGCATAGACCTGTTCTCCGGCTTCTGGTGGGTCTTCCCGAGGACAATAGCGGCCGGGTTCGTCGCCCTGTCGGGCTGGAACCTCGCCGCCAAGCGCGCGCGCGGCGGATCGCTCGGGGCCTTCGCGAGGCGGGCCGGGACGCTCGCCCTCGTAGCGCTCGCTATAAGCGCGGCCACCTACCCGGTCCTGCGCTCGGGCTTCGTGTTCTTCGGCGTGATACACCTGCTGGCCGTCTCCTCGCTGCTCGCCTACCCCCTGCTGGGGCGGCCGGCAGCCGCCATGGCGGTCGGCGCCGCGTTCCTCGCGGCCGGCCTGGCCCTCGGAGCCCGGCGCTTCGGCTTCCCGTGGCTCGCGTGGCTAGGCCTGCGCCCGGCTAACCTCTATCCGGCCGACTACCTGCCGCTCGCCCCGTGGTTCGCCTTCGCTGCGTTCGGCGCCGCGGCTCGCGACCTGGCGGCGAGGGCGGCCGAGGCGAGAGGGGCGGCCGAGGCAAGAGGGGCGGCCAAGACGAAAAGAGCGGCCGGCGCGGGCAGGGCCGGAGGCGCCACGAACCCGGCGCCGGCCGCGGCGAGGGCCCTGGCCTTCCTAGGCAGGCACTCGCTCGCCGTATACCTCATCCACCTACCGCTCCTATACGGCATAGGCTGGGCCGTCTCGGCCCTGCTCGGGGAAGCCTAGGGAAAAGCCTTGGAACGACTAACCTTGTGTCCCCGGTACGCATAGGTTATCATCCTAGGCCGAGGGTAGGGCACGACCGGCGTTACGGGGTTCGTGACGCTACCTTAAACGGGAGAGGGGATAGCGCGATGGCAAGGCCGACCGGCAGGGAGTTTTCCGTACGTCTCGAATCCATGGGCGCCCCGCCGTCGCTCCGCCGGGAGCCGCGCGCCGGCTCGGACGAGCGCTTCGAGTTCCACGTCTCGAAGCACGCCCGCGACCTCTACGGGCTATCGGGCGCCCCGTACTCGTCCTCCGGGGACGTCGTCTTCGCCGACTACGGGGCGGCGCGCTCCTTCTCCGACAGGATCAACGAGCGCGCCCGGTCGTCGGGAGGGCCTTTCGTCAAGGCGGGCGCCGTCAACGCCATGGCCCTGATCCACGAGATACTGCACGCGGTCTGCGCGGAGTACCGCGAGCGCGTCGAGCCGGCGGCCTTCGACCTGGCGGTACGCGGAGCCCGCGCGGCGCAGGGAACGGCGGCCTCGGACTCCAGCCTCCTATCCTTCGCCAAGGCCTTCCCGCCCTCGACGGTATACGCGGGAACGGAGTCGCCCGAGTCGTGGCTCGACGGCCTCTCCGACGGCCGGGGCAAGCGGGCGGTCGCCATGGAGGAGCTCCTGCTCCTCAGGCTGGCCAACGAGAATCCCGCCCTCGCCCCGTACCGCTTCCTGTTCGACGACGCGGCCCTCAAGGCGCGGGCGCCCGTAGCCGCCACGCTCGACGCCGCCGAGGCGGCGCTCGCGTCGCTGCCGCCGTTCGGCCCGGACGGGGAAGACCTGCCTAGCCTGCTCAGGGCGCCCATGCGCGCCAGCCCGCACTCCCTCTCGGGCCAGCTCGAGTTCATGCGCAAGCGCTGGGGCCTGCTCCTCGGCGATAGGATGCCGCGCCTCCTCGGCGGCTTCGCGATGCTGGCCGAGGACGAGAGGCCGAGCTTCCCTCCCGGGCCCGGGCCGGTCCGCGTGCCCTCCTACGCCGCCGTCGACTCCGAGTACGAGCGCTTCAGCGAGGACAAGGACTGGATGCCGCGCGTCGTCATGATAGCGAAGAGCGCCCTCGTCTGGCTCGACCAGCTGTCCCGGGCCTACGGGCGGGACATCCGCACGCTGGACGCTATTCCCGACGAGGAACTTGACACCCTCGCCTCGCGGGGCCTGAACGCGCTCTGGCTCATAGGCATATGGGAGCGCAGCCAGGCCAGCCGCCGCATCAAGGAGCTGTGCGGCAACCCGGAGGCGGCCGCCAGCGCGTACTCGCTCTTCGACTACGAGATAGCCTGGGAGCTAGGAGGATGGCCGGCCCTGGAGAACCTCAGGGGCCGGGCGCAAGCCCGCGGCATCCGCCTGGCGGCCGACATGGTACCCAACCACACGGGGCTGGACTCGACCTGGGTCAGGGACAGGCCGGACCTCTTCATCAGCCGCTCGACCCCGCCCTTCCCGTCGTACTCGTATACGGGGGAGAACCTGTCGGACGACGGGAGCATTGGGCTCTGGATCGAGGACCATTACTACGACAGGCGCGACGCCGCGGTCACCTTCAAGCGCGTCGACTTCCGGACCGGCCATACGAGCTACGTCTACCACGGCAACGACGGCACCAGCATGCCGTGGAACGACACCGCCCAGATAGACTTCCTCAACCCGGCGGCCAGGGAGGCCGTCAAGGAACGCATACTGCACGTCGCCCGCAACTTCCCCATCATCCGCTTCGACGCGGCGATGGTGCTGGCCAAGCGCTCCCTGCGCCGCCTCTGGTACCCGGAGCCGGGCGCCGGGGGAGCCATAGCCAGCAGGTTCGAGTACGCGCTCGACGCCCAGGCCTTCAACGCCGCGATACCCGACGAGTTCTGGCGCGAGGTCGTGGATACCTGCGCCGCGGAGGCGCCCGAGACCCTGCTCCTCGCCGAGGCCTTCTGGATGATGGAGGGCTACTTCGTGCGGACCCTCGGCATGCACCGAGTCTACAACTCGGCGTTCATGAACATGCTCAAGGAGAAGAAGAACGCCGAGTACCGCGCCACGATCAGGAATACGATAGAGTTCGACAAGGACATACTCAAGCGCTTCGTCAACTTCATGAACAACCCCGACGAGGACACGGCCGTCGCGCAGTTCGGCTCGGGCGACCATTACTTCGGCGTCTGCTCGATGATGGCGACGATGCCGGGCCTGCCCATGTTCGGCCACGGCCAGTTCGAGGGCTTTACCGAGAAATACGGCATGGAATACCGCCGCGCCTATAAGGACGAGCGGCCCGACGAGGGCCTGGTCAGGCGCCACGAGCGGGAGATAGTCCCGCTCCTCAAGCGCCGGCACCTGTTCTCGGGCGTCGAGAATTTCCTCCTCTACGACCTCGCGAGGGACGGCGGGTCGGTCGACGAGAACGTCTTCGCCTATTCCAACGGCAGCGGGGGCGAGCGCGCCCTCGTGCTCTTCAATAACGCGTGGGAGAGGACCTCGGGCAGGATACGACGCTCCTGCGCCTTCGCCGACAAGAACCCGGGCGGCTCGAGGACCGGCGTGACGCGAGGCCTGGCCGAGGGGCTCGGGCTCCGCGGCGGCGACCGCTTCGTCGTCATGACTGAGACCCGTAGCGCCCTCCGCTTCATCAGGCGTTCGCGCGATATCGCCGAGAACGGCCTCGCGGTCGCCCTCGAGGGCTTCCAATGCCAGGTATTCATGGATATAGCCGAGGTCGACGACGACGAGTCCGGTTCCTACGCGGCCCTCTGCGACTTCTTAGGCGGCTCTGGCGTCAAGGACATAGGCTGGGCCCTGCAGGATCTCGAGCTAGGCGAGCTGTACCGGGCCTGGGCCGCGGCCTTCGGCCCTGGCTACTTCCTGAGGGCGCTCCGAGCGGCGACAGCCAGGCCAGAGCCGGACTCCGGTTTCGCGGCCGGCCTCGAGGCCGGGCCGGAGCCCGAGACCGGTCTCGAGAAGTTCTTCTCGACAGCGTCCCGCTTCGCGGCCTCGGAGTCGTTCGCCGTCTCCGGCGCTAGCCCGGAGGCCCTGTCGCGCGCCTACGCGCCCGTGGCGGACGCGGCGTTAGCGGCGGCGTCCTCGCTCCTGGGACTGGGAGCCGCGCTATCCGCCCCGCGGGAGGCCCCGGGCGCGGCCGAGGCCATCGCCTGCTTCGCGGCCCTCCTGCCTCTGGCCTTCCTGCTGGGCGACCTCGACGACTCGTCGGCGGCCAGGGGACTGGCCGAGTCGTGGGGCATGCCGCGCAAGCTGCGCGAGGCGCTAGCCGAGGCGGGCGTCGAGCCCGGGACGGCCGAGACGGCGGCGGCGTTCGCAGTCGCGGCCCTAGGCCGGCTCGACCTCGTGGCCCCGGCGGGCGCCGAGAGGCTCGCCGCGCTCTCCCCTAAGGAGGCGGCCGAGGCCCTCATGAAGGACGACGAGGCGAAAGACCTCCTCGGCGTGAACCGATGGGACGGCAGGACGTGGTTCGACGCGGATCGCTACCGGCTATGCTCGACGCTCCTGGCCGCGGCGGCCTCGGGCCTGGGAGCCGACGCCGCCCTGGCGCGGGCCGCCCTGGACAGGATGGACGCGGCGGCGCTCGCCGCCGGCTGGTGCCTCGAGGCGATGATCGCGGGAGACTCGAAGACCCGCACTCCCCCGCGGGCTGCCAAGAAAAAGACTAAGGGCGAGGAGTAAGCGCATGGCCTTCTATGAGATAAGCCCGCGGGCCGTCGAGGGCAACGTCTTCGACAGGATACAGAAGACGTGGATGCTCGTCACCGCCGGCACGATGGGCTCGTGGAACACGATGACGGCTAATTGGGGCGGCCTCGGCCACCTATGGAACCGCGACGTCGCATTCGTATTCGTGCGCCCTACGCGCCATACCTACTCGTTCATAGAGAAGGCGGGCTCGCTGACCCTCTCGTTCTTCGACGAGGAATGGCGCGACGCCCTGGCGACCTGCGGCAAGGTCTCCGGCCGGGACGCCGACAAGGCCTCGCTCACCGGGCTCAGGCCCGCCGAGCCGAGGCCGGGCTTCGTCGGCTTCGAGCAGGCCGACCTGACCCTCGCGTGCCGCGTCATCCATAAGCAGGACATAGACCCGGCCGGGTTCGTCGAGCCGTCGCTCGCTGGCAACTATAACGGCGACTATCACAGGCTCTACGTGGCGGAGATCGTCGCCGCTCTGGCCCGCGCCTAAGCCGTGCCCGACGGCCTACTCGACGAGCTGGTCCCGCGGCTCGGGAACCCCAGGGCGCGTTTCGTCTTCCCGAGCGAGATCGCGGCCGCCTCGACCCTCGTCGCGGCGCTCGAGGCGAGCGGCCGGACGGCGCTGCCGGCCCGGCGCTTCATAGGCTGGGACGCGTTCAAGTCGGAGGTGTTCGAGGGCGGCATGGCCGGCAGGCCGGCCTCCAAGGCGATCCGGGCCATATTCTCGCGGGCCCTGGCCGCGGATAACGCCCGCTCGCCCTTCCTCCGCTCCGTCGTGCCTCCCCAGGCCGCCAAGGCCTCCCTCAGGTTCGCGCCGTCCATAGCCTCCGCCCTGCCCGCCCTCGCCGCCGTGCCCGAGGGCCCGGGCGACCACCTGGCGGACTGGCGGGAGATACGCAGGCGCTACGAGGGCTTCCTCGCCGAGCGCGGCCTCTACGAGGCGGGCTGGCTCGGGAGGCGGGCGGGACCCGTCGCCGACGAGTGGGTGCTCGTCTACCCGGACCTTACCGAGGATTGGGACGCCTACGCCGAGGCCGCGCTCGCCCTCCCCGGCTCTACCGCGTTCCTGTCCGAGAGGCTCGGCGGCGGCTACGTCCCGGCGGCGAGGTTCGGGACCGTCGTGGAGGAAATGAGGGCCGTGCTGCTCGCTATCCGCGCCGCCGTCGAGGCCGGGACCGATCCGGCGGGCATCGCCGTAAGCGTGGCGGCCCCGGACTCGGCCCTGCCGATACTCGAGCGGGAGGCCGCCGTAGCGGGCGTGAGGCTCGACGCGAGGGAGGGGCGCCCGCTTTCCGAGAGCGCCGGTGGCAGGCTCCTAGCCGACGCCGTTGCCCTCGCGAGGAGCCGGATGTCCTTCGACGCGCTACGAAGGCTGCTGCTCGACTCGTCCAGGCCATGGAAAGAGAAGGAGGCCGCCCGCCGGCTCCTCGGCGTCGGGATCCGTAAGCACGTCGTCGCCCCGCTTCCCGAGGGCGAGGACGTATGGGAGGCGTCCATAGGAGGCGACGACGAGGCCAGGCGGCTCTACCGCGGCCTGAGGACGGCCTGCCGCAGGATAGCCGACGCGCCGGGCTTCAGCTCCTTGAGATCGGCCTTCGACTCGTTCAGGCGCGCCTTCATAGACGAGGAGGCCTGGAGCCCGGCCCAGGACGACGAGATAGCCAGGTGCGTCGCGGTCCTGGACGAACTCGAGGAGGCGGCATCGGCCGCCGGCCTTCCGCCCGACTCCGTGCCGGGCGCCGCGGACGCCTTCGCCGAGCAGCTCGCGTGCACCAGGTACCTACCGGTATCGGCCTCGGGCGGAATTCCCGTCTATCGCTTCCCGGTGGCCGCGGGGGCCATGCCCGACCTGCACTTCGTCGTCAACCTGGCCCAGGGCGCGGCCGCGGCCGCAGCCAGGCCCCTGTCCTTCCTGAGGGCCGACGAGCGGGACAGGCTCGGCGCCTCGGACCGCGACATCTCGTCGGGACTCGTCAGGCTGCTCGCCATCTCGGGGAAGCGCGTCTTCCTGAGCTATTCCGAGGACGGGCCGGACGGGGTCAGGCCGCCCCATCCCGCGATAGACGCCCGCTCCGCCGAGGAGGCGGGGCTCGGCTTCGACCGCGATCGATGGCTGCCCAACCTCGAGGCCGACGCGAGGCCGTGCGAAGCGGTGTTCCCCTCCCAGGCGGCTTGCGCCGCGGCGGCCTTAGTCACCGCGTTCGGGCCCCGCGGAGCCGACTGGACGCGGGGCACGCCAGGCTCCCCGGCGACGATGGGCGCCAGGAGCTCCGCCGCGGTACGGTCGGCCCTGAGCCCGGAGGGCCCGCTCAGGCTTTCCGCCACCGCCATCGAGGACTACGGCGCGTGCGCGTTCCGCCGGGTCTTCCTACGGCACCTGGGCGTCGAGGCGGTCGAGTCGGGGCTATCGTTCATAGACGACAGGCTCCTAGGCAGGATATACCACGACGCCTTCCGCCGCCTCTTAGGTCCGCTCAGGGAGGCGCGCCGCTCCGTCGTCGCCCCGTCCGCGGGCGGCCAGGGCGGCTCAGGCGGGCCTGGCGAGGACGGAGCCGCCGGCGAGACGGCCAGGCCGGGGCCGGCCGACGTCCTGAGGGCCATACGCGAGGCCGTCGCGGAAGTAGGGCGCGACAAGGGCCCCATGGCCGGCATCCTCGTCGAGACGATAGAGCCGGCGCTCAGGAGGAATTTCACGAGGGCCGCGGCTAACCTGCTTTCGGCGCTCGACGGGCAGATACCCGTAATAGTGGACGACGCCGAGCTCAGGGCTCCCCTGGCCGCGATAGGGGCCGAGCTGATAGGGCGGCCCGACCTCCTCTGCGTCGCGGCCTCGGACGCGGAAGGCCGGCGCGCCGTCATCGTCGACTACAAGAAGTCCAGGCTGCCGACGAGGGGCGAGCTGGAGCCCGCGGAGGACGGCTCGGTGGCCGACATCCAGATCCCGGCGTATACGGCGCTCGCGAAGGCGGCCGGATTCGAGCCCGAGTCGGCCTACTACCTGTCCATCGAAGGATCGGAGCCGTCCGGGAAGGGACGCCTGCTCGTCTACGGCCCCGGGCCGAACCCGGCCGTGCCGGAGGAGAAGCGGGGGCTCCTCGAGCCGGCGCTCCTGGCGGCGGCGGCCAGGACGAGCGGCGTCATAGGAAGAGGGGACGTCTTCGTCCCCGCGGCCCGCGACCGCGAGGCGGTATGCGCCGGTTGCGACCTGAGGCCCGTCTGCAGGGCGCATTACGCGGTGAGGTGAGCATGGGATCGTGGGAAGAGATAACGAGGGGCCTCGACCCCGCCCGGCAGCTGCCCGCGGTCAGGGAGACAAGGTCGGCCGTCGTCTCGGCGGGGGCCGGCTCCGGCAAGACGCGGGTCCTGGCCGTGCGCTACCTCCACCTCGTCAAGGAGCGCGGGATACCGCCCGAGCGCATACTGTGCCTGACCTTCACCAAGAAGGCGGCCGCGGAGATGAGCGAGCGCATCCGCGGCATGCTCGCAGCCTGCGCGCGCGACGACGACGATTTCGCGAGGGCCCTGGCGGCCTTCCCCTCCTCGCGGGTATCCACGCTAGACGCGTTCTGTTCCGAGGTCGCCAGGAGCGGCTGCTCCCGCTGGGGCGTCCCTCCCGATTTCTCCGTCGACGCGGGCACCGGCGCGAGCCCTCTCGACGCCCTGGCCGTAGGCTTCCTCCTTAAGAGGCGGCATGAGCCGGTTACCGCGTCCTTCATAGCGGCGTCGGGCTTCGAGCGCGCGGCCGAGGCGCTCGCGGCCTTCGCGGGCGGCAGGGAGGGCCTCATCGCCTCGGAGCGGCGGCTAGACGCTGCGGAGCAGTCCGAGGCCGTCGCGGCCTGCCTTACTCGGGCCCACGCGACGATACGCGAGCTCCTCGCGGGCGGAGCGGGCCTGGACCCCGGCTCGGCGAAGGGAGCGCAGGCCTGGCGGGAGCGCGCGGGCCGCTTCCCGGCCGAAGCGCCCGGGCAAGACGACGCGGACGGGCTTAAGGCGGCCCTGGCCGAGTACAGGTCCTTGCGATCGCTCCACATCGCGACCGGCAAGTCGGAGGGCGCGATCTACTACAACGCCGCCGGCAAGGAGGCCAGGCGCTTCGCCGAGGCCGCCGCCCTAGCCTGCGAGGCCCTCCTCGACACGCGCCGCGAGGGAACCCTAGGCCTGCTAGGGGAGTTCGCGGAGGAAGCCGCCGAGTCGCGCGCGGCCTCGGGCGCGCTGTCGTTCTCCGACGTGGCGGCCATAGCCCTCCGTACGCTGGAGACAGACCTCGCGATCCGCGACTGGTACAAGTCGCGCTACGACGCGATCATGGTGGACGAGTTCCAGGACGACAACGAGCTCCAGAAGCGCGTCCTCTACTGCGTGGCCGAGCGCCGCGATAGGACCGATCCGGGCAGGGGCCCGACGGTCGGGCCCGAGGACCTCGAGCCCGGCGCGCTCTTCTTCGTCGGCGACGAGAAGCAGAGCATCTACGCCTTCCGCGGGGCCGACGTCACCGTATTCAGGGGACTCGCGGACGAGCTGGCCGCCGCGCCGGGCGGGCTAGGATGGCATAGCCTGGACATAAACTGGCGCTCCGAGCCGGGCCTCATCGATTTCTTCAACGCCACCTTCTCCCGCGTGCTCCCCGCTCCGGACGACCCAGCGGCGCAGGACTACGAGGCCCGCTTCTCGGGGCTCGAGTCCGGCGGCGCTACGCCGGGCGTCAGGCCCGAGGCGGTATACCTCGAGTCGAACGAGCCATCCGACGACGGATACGTCTCGTCGTCGGAGGCGGAGGCCTGGGGCATAGCGGAGCTAGTACGCTCCCTGGTGGAGGGCGGCGCCGTCGTGGCGGCCAAGGGGCCGGGAGGCCAGAAGATAGCCAGGCCGTGCCGCTACGACGACATAGCGGTGCTATTCAGGTCGACGACCAGCCAGAACGTCGTCGAGCGGTACTTCAGGCTACTCGGCATCCCGTACACCGCGGCCTCGACGGCCGGCCTCTTCGCCGAGTCGGTGCTCGGGGACCTCTACGCGATGCTCAGGCTCGCCGTCTATCCCGACGACTCGCTCGCGTTCGCGACGGCGCTCAGGGGCCCCTTCGCCAGGCTTAGCGACGAATCGGCCTTCGCGGCCCTCTCCTCGCCCTGCGACGGGCCGGAAGGCTACATGGGATTTGACTCGGCGTCGCTCCCCGCCGACGACGGGCGCAGGTTCCTCGCCGCCCGGGAGACCTGGCTGGGCGTCAGGGAAAGGGCGGACAGGGAGCCGCTGCGGCGCCTCGTCGAGTACCTGTGGTACGATAGGGGCCTGCGGTGGAACGTACTCAAGGACCCCTCGTCAGCCTCGTTCCTCGAGCATTTCGACTACGCGTGGTCGCTCGCGGCGGCCGCCGACGGCAGGGGCGAGCGGCTGGTCGACCTCGTCGCCGCGCTCGAGCCTAAGATAGGCAAGCTCGACCGGTTCGACGACGCCGTCCTGCGGGAGAGCTCGCGCGGCGTGTCCATCATGACGGTGCACATGAGCAAGGGGCTGGAATTCCCCGTCGTCATCCTGCCCGACGTCGACTCCAAGGGCCGGGGCGACGTCGGCTCGCCCGTCTCGAGGAGCGAGCGCTTCGGGACCTCCGCGAGGCTCCTGGACGCGGACGACGTTCCGGGGGATCCAGTAGCCGAGCTCGCCTCGGCCCTGCGCAGGATAGAGCGGGGCGAGGGCGCGGACGCCATGGACGAGTCGATAGCCGAGACGGCGAGGCTGTTCTACGTCGCGTGCACGCGGGCGATATCGCGGCTCTACCTCGTCGGCAAGGTTCCCCGCAACGCCGACGCCAAGGGCCAGAGCTTCAGGGGGCTGTTCCTCGAGGCCTGGCCCTGGGCCGGTCCGGCCAGCCTGTCGGACGAGGAGTTCCTGTCCGACAGGCCTGACGACGCCCCGGAAGGACTGTCGGTAGGCTATATACGGCCAAGATCCAAGGAAGACTACGTCCGCCTGGCCAACGCTTCCGGTCCCGCCGGCGAGGGACGCGCGAAGGCCTCGGCCGAGGCCCCTCCACGAGCAGTCGCGGAACGCCGCGGCCGTTGGTCGGTAACGGCCGCCGCCGCCGTTCTTAGCGGCGACGGGAGCCGGGAAGCAGGCCGGGAAGCAGGCCGGGAACCGTTCAGGGAGGCGGCCCGGGAACCAGGCGACGAGGAGGGCCGAGGCCTCTCGGAAGCGGATTTCGGAACCCTCTGCCATCAATTCGTCGAGGATATGCTACGGGAGCCAGGCAAGGAACCCGAAGCTCGCGGCCCCGTCGGAAAGGCCCTCGAGCGGCTTCCCGCGAGCATACGCATGCGCGAAGCGGCAGAGGCCCGCGCCCTCGCCCTAGCCTTCACGAGCTCCGCCCGGGGAGCGGAGGCCGCCGCTTTCCGCGACTCGGCCTCTCCCGGCGCCTTCTTCGAGATAGAGTATCCTTTCGTATGGCGCCGCGTAGCGGAATCCGGCCTGCCGGTAGTCCTATCCGGCAGCATCGACCTAGTCTACGGCGACGCCGACAGGATAATAATAGTCGACTTCAAGACCGACAGGCGCATGGACCCAGAAAAACACGCCTTCCAGCTATCGGTCTACCGAGACGCCGCGGAGTCCATCTTCGGCGCGCCCGCGAGAGCCTTCGTCTCGTACCTGAGGACGGGGAGCGAATTCGAGATATGCGGAGACGCGTTCAGTACGGGTATATCGAGGCTATGATGAATATTTGTCCACTACCTCCAAAGAGTCTAAAAGGCAGTAGACTAAGCGACTCGATTTCGGCATACTGTAGCAACGAAGAATGGCACGCGGTTCGACACCAACGCAACGCCGCCCATACTACCCTAAGCCTGTCACTCAGGCGGCCATACTCCTTTGAGCGTGCCGTTCTTCGACTCAACCTAAACCAAGCATCAAATATTACGGCCCGCGGCCGAATCCGAGGGGACATGCCTCGCCATGACTGATACCGACTCGCCAGACAGGAAACCGGGATTCCTCGACGTCTTCGGGGTATTCTTCGGGATATCCGCCGTCACCATCGGCGGAGGCTACGTGATGGTGCCCGTAATCCAACGGACGATAGAGAAGCGCGGATGGCTGGACGAGGCGTCGTTCTACGATCTCTTCGCGACGGCTCAGAGCGTCCCGGGCCCGCTCGCCCTCAATACGGCGCTCTTCGTCGGACGGCGCGTAGCCGGGCCGAGGGGCTTCGCCGCGGCGTTCCTGGGAATCATGCTGCCTCCGTTCGCAAGCATCCTCGTCCTGGCTTCGGTACTGGGCGCCATCGGCGAATGGCCCGCGGTAAGAGGATTCCTGGAGGGCGCCTTCGCCGTCGTCCCCGGCCTCACGGCGGCCCTCGCCTTCAATATGATCAAGAAACGCCGCTGGACCGTCCTCAGGGCCGCCATGACTATGGCTGGGGCCGTCGCCATTACCCTGTCGGGAAGCTGGGCGGTACCGGTGTTCTTCGCCGTGGTCGCCGTATCGTGGCTCATGGAGAGGCGGCGTACGTGCTGAGCCTCGCCCTCGTGTTCCTCAAGATAGGCGTCGCCGCCTACGGCGGCGGCTGGACGATAGTCGGCATTATTCGGACGGAGATAGTCGGCCGGGCCTGGCTATCGGCCGATGAATTCGCCAGGCTCATCGCGGTCGCCCAGATAACGCCTGGGCCGGTAGCCCTTAACGCGGCGACGCTGGTAGGGTTCAAGCTACACGGGCTGGCCGGCGCCGCCATAGCGACGTTGTCCGTCGTCGCGGCGCCCGTCGCCCTCTCCGCGCTCGTGGGCCTCATCGCCGCCAAGGCCTCGAAACGCGGAGGGCGCCTGACGGAAGCGCTCAAGACGGGCACGATCGGGCTGATATCTATGACCGTATGGGCCTTCGCGCCGTCGGCGGCCTCCTCGTACATGAGCGCGGGGCTCGCGGCGCTCGCCTTCGTCGTTTCCGCGTTCACTAAAATCAACCCGTTGTGGTTAATACTGGGGGCCGGCGCCCTCGGAGCGGCGGCCCGGGCGTTTTTCGGCTAGAAAGCACTCGAATATTCGGCGCTATAGCGTATACTTGTCTTACTAGCAGAGGAATATTGGTCGTGGAGTCTTATCGATGAACAATGAGCGCATCCTTATAGTCGAAGACGAGAAGATCATCGCTATCGACCTCCAGCGAAGACTGGAGAGGTTCGGTTATTCCGTCGTCGGAATGGCGGGCGAAGGCAAGGAAGCCGTCGCCCTCGCCCTAGAGCTGGACCCGGATATCATCCTCATGGATATCATGCTGGCCGGCGGCATGGACGGCGTCGAGGCGGCCAAGAGCATCAAGAGCGCGAAGGACATCCCGGTCATCTTCCTCACGGCCTATACCGACGAGAAGACCCTGGAGCGGGCCAAGGAAGTGCAGCCCTACGGCTACATACTCAAGCCGTTCAAGGAGCGAGAGCTCTATACGACCATCGACATCGCGCTCTATAAGCACGAGATGGCGAGCAAGCTGACGAGGCAGGAGCGCCTCTTCAGCGCCATCTTGCAGTCCATCAACGACGGCATAATCGCGGTCGACATGGACCTTAACGTGCAGTTCATGAACCAGGTCGCGGAGGATATCATCGGGGTCAAGGAATTCGAGGTCCAGGGGAAGAACCTCTCGCGATTCCTGACGCTGACCGAGGCCTCGACGAAGAAGGACATCCTGACGAGCATAGTCAGCGTCGGCGAGCGCTCGACCTTCTTCAACGACGTCACGCTGAAGAACTCCGCGGGCCAGACCCTGGTCCTGGACGGGTCCATCACGCGCATCCACGAGCGCATGAACGCTACCGACGGCTACCTGATCACGCTCCGAGACATCACCGAGCTGCGACGGCTATCGGAGACGCTCAACTACCAGTCGAGCCACGATAGCCTGACGGGGCTCTCCAACCGGGAGGAGTTCGGCTACAAGCTCGGCGAGATACTCAAGAACGTCAAGATGCTAGGCGGCTCCCATTCGCTGATGGTGCTCGACGTCGACAGGTTCAAGGCCATAAACGACACCTGCGGCACGATAGCGGGCGACGAGCTGCTACGGCAGATAGCCAGCCATATCCAGACGAACATCCAGAGGAACGACCTATCGGCCCGCATAGGCGCCGACGAATTCGCCGTCATCCTGATGAACTGCCAGTCGGAGGACACTATCAACGTCGGCAACCGCCTCCAGAGCGCCATCCAGCGCCAGCGCTTCCAGTGGCAGAGCACGGCGTTCCCGGTCACCCTGAGCATCGGCATCGTGCCTATAGACAGGGAGGCGGGGGATATACACGCCGTCCTCGCGGCCGCCGACGACTCGTGCCACATCTCCAAGGAGGAGGGCGGCGCCAAGATCACCGTGTTCCAGGCCCAGGACAGCAAGTTCAGGCGAAGGCGCGGCGACATGGAGTGGATAGGCAAGATAAACAGGGCTATCGAAGAGAACAGGTTCATGCTCTACTACCAGCCCATAGAGCCGATCGATCCCGCCTCGGGTGCGACGCCCAAGCTCGAGATACTCCTCAGGCTGGTCAACGAGGACGGGAGCATATCCGGCCCGACCGATTTCATCCCGGCGGCGGAACGCTATAATCTCATGCCCCAGGTAGACCGCTGGGTGCTCGAGAACTCGATGCGGTCCTTCCGCATACTGCAGGACCAGGGCTCCCCGCTCGCCAATCGCATCTTCTCCGTCAACCTATCGGGCCCGTCACTGCTGGACGACTCGCTCATCGAGACGATACTCTACTACCTGAACAAGTACTCGCTGACCGCCAGCGACTTCTGCTTCGAGGTCACCGAGACGGCGGCCATACAGAACCTGTCGTACGCCACGCGCTTCATCAACAGGCTCAAGGTGGAGGGCTTCACCTTCGCCCTCGACGATTTCGGGGCGGGCTTCTCGTCGTTCGGGTACCTGCGGAACCTGCCCGTCGATTACGTGAAGATAGACGGCTCGTTCGTGCAGAACATAGACGAGAGCCTCGTCAGCTACACTATGGTCGATTCCATTAACTCGATAGGACACGTGATGGGGCTCAAGACCATAGCGGAATTCGTCAAGAGCCAGGCGGTCCTCGATAAGCTGGTCGAGCTAGGCGTCGATTACGGCCAGGGCTACCACTTCGCTAAGCCGAGGCCGCTATTCGAGTGAACCGCGAGCCGCGCCTCCAGCCCGGCGCGCGTTCAATAGCTCCCTAGGACGCCCCGTAGCGATACCCAATCGCCGCATACGACGCTCGCGTCCCTTTGGAAGCGGCCCAGGTCCTCCAGGCTCTTCACGGGCGACAGCTCCTCGGGCCGCGCCACCGCCAGGAGCCTCGCGCGCCCCTCGGCCGCGAGCGCCGCGTCCACGTTATCGAGGGCGAATTCCCCGCCCGCCCCGTCCGCGGCGGCGGCGTTCCCCGGTATCGCGTAGCCCCGCTCCGCCGTCCAATGGTCTCTCCGTATCCGCCCGATGGCCTCTCGCAGGGCGCTCGCGCGATAGACGCGCACGCCTACGTTGGTATAGCCGCGGCCGGGAGCCCGGCCGTCGCTTCCCTGGAGCTTAGCGTGCCCGAAGCGCCGCGGAAGCCCGCGATCGTCTATTACTACGGGATACGCGGGCGAGTCTATCACGGCCGCGGGCAGCAGGAGTCCCGGGGCCTCGTCCCCGAGGCTTCGCGAGAGCGCGTCCATGACCGCGAGCGACGATAGGGCCGAGAGCGGGCTCGAGGCGTCTCCGCCGAAATTGACGATGACGTAATCGGCTCCGGCCCAGAGGTCCATAGTCTGCGCGGCCGCGTCGCCGTGGCCGCGGGGCTTGCCCCCGGGCGCGGCCTGGGTGGCGAAGGCCCACGAGCCTTCGGGATACGAGAGCGGCCGTAGTATCCTGTCCTCTATCTCGCTCTCCCATCCCCTGACGACCACGATATGCCGGCCGAGATCCCTGACCACGGCCAGCGCGTACGCGGCTATGGGCGCGGGGTCGGGGCCGAGTCCCATGTAGTTGCGGACCGGGAAGAGGCCCCTCGGAGCCGACGGGTCGGCCCCGGAGTCGAGCCCGGCGGCCTTCGCGGCCTCGAGCGACGCGACCCAGCGGGAACCGGAGCCCGCGAGCATCGTCACGCACGCGGTCCTCTCGGCCAGGCGCCGCGCGAGGCGGCGGGCGTCGCC
>JAHIWG010000076.1 GCA_018816345.1 Spirochaetota bacterium
GCCATCGCCTGCGTCATCAGCGTATAGCGAAGCTGGTTTGTCATCGCAGACATGAACTCCTGCTCCGCGTCAACGTTGTTGCCGTTGTTCTTCGTCGTCGACAGGTAGTCGAGGACCCGCCTCGGGCTCACGTCCCTCCAGTCGCTCGGCTTGAAGGACGCGATGTGCCCGGGATCGCTCGTCGCCAGCTCGAGGCGCGGCCGGGCTCCCTCCGAGTCGAGGGCCCGCTTCAGCGACGACTCGAAGTTTATATCCGATCGCTTGAAGTTCGGCACCTCTGAATTCGCTATGTTGTTGGCTATAACGCCGTAGCGCAGGACGGACACGTCCATGCTGCGCTGCAGAAGGTCTACCGTCTTTCCGAACGTCGTTCCCTCGAGCATCGATCACCTCCGAATGCGGTCCCTTTGGCGGAACCCCTTCACCTTACCTTATCGGCCCATTAACGGTCCCGATTAACATTCTCTATAGTATAAACTTCGCGAGGTCTTCGCTCTCGAAGACCCCCTTGAAGCGATCCTCGACGAACTCGGGCGTGATGTCGACCTTGCGCCCGCTCATCTCAGACGCGTCGAACGACACGTCCTCGAGCAGATGCTCCATCACGGTATGCAGCCGCCTCGCGCCTATGTTCTCTGTGCGTGAATTGGCCTTCTCGGCTATGCTCGCGAGCCTCTCGACCGCCGCGTCCGAGAACGTCAGCTCGACGTTCTCGGTGCCGAGGAGCTGGATATACTGGGTGACCAGGGCGTTCTCCGGCTCAGTCAGGATGCGCTTGAAATCGGATGCCGACAGCGCCTCGAGCTCCACGCGTATCGGGAAGCGGCCCTGCAGTTCAGGAATCAGGTCAGATGGCTTGGACACGTTGAACGCCCCTGCGGCAATGAACAGCACGTGGGTCGTATCGACGATGCCGTACTTCGTATTGACCTTCGAGCCTTCGACGATGGGCAGGATGTCTCGCTGGACGCCCTCGCGCGAGACGTCCATGCCGCCCGACTTGCCTTCCCTCGTCGCGATCTTGTCTATCTCGTCTATGAAGACGATACCCGACTGCTCGACGCGCTCGCGGGCCTCTGCCGAGGCGCGATCCTTGTCGATGAGGCGTTCCGCCTCCTCCTCGAGTATGATGCGCCTGGCTTCCTTTATCGCGACCGTCTTCTTCTTCTTCTTGCCGCCGAATATGCTCGCGATGCCGGAGAAGGCCGACTCGAGCTCCTCCATCTGCTGCCCGGCGAACAGCTCTATCGCTGGCGCCGCCTGGGCGGAGACCTGGACCTCGACCTCCTTGTCCTCGATGAGGCCGTCGCGGAGCATCTTCCTGAACTTCTCGCGGGTATCGTTGCGCCTGGACGGAGCTATCACCGGCTCGGCATCGTCGCCACGGCCCGAGTCGCCGTCTGCCGCGCCGGTACCCCCGGTGTCGGTACTGCCGGCCGCGCCGGAGAAGAACCAGTTCGGCGATCCTGGCACGCCGGCCGGCTGGGATGCCGCCCCGGCGGCGTCGGGCTTGGCGCCCATGCCGGGCAGCAAGAGGTCCAGAAGTCGCTCCTCTGTCCTGCGCTCGGCGTCGTCCTTTACCCGGGCCGACATCTCTTCCATGACCATACGGTACCCGGCGGCCATCAGGTCGCGAACCATCGACTCGACGTCGCGGCCGACGTAGCCGACCTCGGTGTACTTGGTCGCCTCCACCTTGACGAAGGGGGCGCCGCATAGCTTGGCGAGGCGGCGGGCGATCTCGGTCTTGCCGACGCCCGTCGGCCCCATCATGAGTATGTTCTTCGGCGCTATCTCCTCGCGGGCGGCCTCGGGCAGCCGCTTCCGGCGTAGCCTGTTGCGGAGGGCGATCGCGACGGCCCTCTTGGCCTTGTCCTGGCCTATGATATAGCGGTCCAGTTCCTCGACTACGCGCTTAGGCGTGAATACCTCGAAGCTCTCGGTCACGGCAGTTCCTCCACGAGGATGCGGTCGTTGGTATAGATGCAGATCCCGCCGGCGATGCCGAGGCTCCGCTTGGCGATCTCGGAGGCCGGCAGGTCGCTCGAATCGAGGTAGGCGAGCGCGGCGGCGTACGCGTAGTTGCCGCCCGAGCCTATGGCTATGGCGTCCCCGGCCGGCTCGATCACGTCGCCCGTACCGGATAGGAGCAAGGTCTTCTCCTTGTCGGCGACGAGGAGGAGGGCCTCGAGCTTGCGCAGCATCTTATCGGTGCGCCAGTCCTTGGCCAGCTCCACGGCGGCCCGCGTCAGGTCGCCCTGGAATTCCTTTATCTTGGCCTCGAAATGCTCGAGCAGGGTGAACGCGTCGGCCGTGGCCCCGGCGAACCCGGTGAGCACCTTGCCGTCGTATATGGTCCTGACCTTGCGGGCGTTGCTCTTCATCACGGTCTCGCCCATGGTCACCTGTCCGTCCCCGGCCATAGCGACCTTGCCGTCGCGCCTCACGGCGATAATAGTAGTGCTGCGTATCCTCGTCATCGAGTCTTCCCTTCGGTCGCCGGGCCGCCCTTGGCCTCGGCGTGCGGATGAGCTCCGTCGTACACGGCGCGTAGCCGCGCCATGTCGACGTGCGTGTAGATTTGCGTGGTAGATATGTTCTCGTGCCCGAGCAGGGCCTGGACGGTCCTGATATCGGCCCCGCGGCCGACCAGGTGCGTCGCGAAGCTGTGCCTGAAGCCGTGGGGCGACAGGCGCTTGCGCCTTCCCGAGGCCAGCGCCCGGCGCTCGACGATATAGGCGATGCCGCGGCTGGAAAGGGGCCCTGACTTGGCGTTCAGGAACAAGGTTTCCGCGTCGGAGCCGGAGGCTAGCCTGGCCTGGCGGTACGGGAGCCAGGCCCGTATCGCGTCCACCGCCTTGCCCGACAGGAACACGGTCCTCTCCTTCGAGCCCTTGCCCTTGACCCTCGCGCGCCCCGAGGCCAGGTCGACGTCGGAGAGGGCCAGGCCAGACAGCTCCGACACGCGGCAGCCGGTGCTATAGAGCGTCTCGAAGATGGCCCGGTCGCGGGCTCCCGCGAAACCGTCGCCGGAGGCGCTCTCGACGAATTCCTTCATCTCGTCCTCGAACATGAAATCCGGCAGGGTCCGGGCCATAGGCAGCGACTCGACGTCCTTGGCCGGGTTAGCGGCCACCTTCCCGAAGCGGACGAGGTACCGGTAGTAGCCCTTGACCGCCGACAGGGCCCTATTGATCGAGCTCGTCGCGTAGCCCGCCCGCACGAGCCCGGCCACGAAGGCCCTGGCGTCGGCCGGGCCGGCCGACTCGAGGCAGCATCCCTCCGCGGCGCAGGCGGCCTCGTAGAGCCTGAGGTCGTCGCGATAGGCCTCCACCGTGCGCGGGGACAGGGAGCGGATCGCGGCGAGGTAGGCGAGATAGGCTTCAGTCGACGTCGACATGCTCGTCCTCCTGCCTATGCAGATTGTCGCAGGCCGGGTTGATGCAGGCCTTGTACGATCCGCGCTTCTTGTCGAAGCGCTCCACGAGGAACCAGCCGCATTTCGGGCAATAGCTGTTCGTGGGCTTATAATACGTGATGAAGTCGCAGTCCGGATACCTGGAGCAACCGTAGAATTCCCGGCCCCGGCCCTTGGCCTTGCGCCTGGCGACTATCTCTCCCGAGCATTCGGGCCTGGGGCAGCGCGCGAGCGGTATCGACTTGGTGTTCTTGCAGCCGGGGAACCCGGAGCAGGCGAGGAAGAAGCCGAAGCGGCCCAGCTTCTTGACCATGGGCAGGCCGCACTTCTCGCAGACCGAGTCGGTAGGCTCGTCCAGGCTGCCCTTGACCGACTGGAGGTTCTCCATGATGTCGTCGACGCGCTTCTTGAAGGGCCCGTAGAAGCCTGCGATCGCGGCCACCCAGTCGCTCTTGGACTCCTCGACCTCGTCGAGCATCGATTCCATCCCCGCCGTGAAGCCCGCGTCAACCACGTCCGGGAACGACCCGACGAGTATCTCGTGGATCGTGCGCCCCAGCGTCGTGGGCACGAGCTGCTTGTTCTCGCGCGTCACGTAGTAGCGCTCGAGCAGGACCGAGATGATAGGCGCGTAGGTAGAAGGTCGGCCTATGCCCTTCTCCTCGAGCACCTTGATTATCGAGGCGTCGGTGAACCTGGCGGGCCCCTGTGTAAAATGCTGTTCCGGCCTATAGCCCTCGAGCCGCAGCTCCTCGCCGAGGCGCGTATCGGGCAGCGTCGACTCCTTGTCCTCTTTCGTCGCCAGGAGCCTTATGACCTTATAGAAGCCCTTCTCCACGAGCCGGGAGGCGTTGACCCTGAAAACGGCGTCGCCGACCAGGACGTCCATCGACGCCGAGCGCTGCTTGGCGCTGGTCATCTGGCTCGCGATGAAGCGCTCCCATATGATGCCGTATAGGCGCTGCTGGTCCTTGGTAAGGTGCGCCTTGATGGATTCGGGCGTATACGCGACCGTGGTAGGCCTGATAGCCTCGTGGGCGTCCTGGGCCTTCTTGTCGGTAGCGTAGGCGACGGGCTCGGCCGGCAGCTCGGCGGGGTAATGCTCGCCTATCCAGGCGCGCGCCTCCTTGAGGGCCAGCTCGGATACGCGTACCGAGTCGGTTCGCATATACGTTATGAGCCCTAGTCGGGTAGAGCCTATATTGACGCCCTCGTAGAGCTGCTGGGCGATCTGCATCGTCTTCTTGCTGGTGAAGCCGAGCCTGTTCGCCGCCGTCTGCTGCAGCTTGGAGGTCGTGAACGGGGCCTTGGGCTTTATGACGCGCTCGCTCTCCCGCAGCTCCCCCACGGTGCAGGGCGCGCCCGCTATGGCCTCCATAATGGACTCGATCTCGGCCTCGCTCCTCGATTCCGCCTTGCCGTCCCTGAACGAGACGAGCTCGCCGTGCAGCGAGTACCGGCCCTTCTTGAAGTCCGCCTCCAGGGTCCAGAACTCCTCGGGTATGAATGACTCTACCTCGAGCTCCCGCTCGCATATGATGCGGAGGGCTACCGACTGGACGCGGCCGGCCGACAGGCCGTTCTTTACCTTCTTCCAGAGCAGGGGCGACAGGTTGTACCCGACGAGCCTATCGAGGACCCGCCTGGCCTTCTGCGCGTTCACCTTGTCCTCGTCGAGGCTCCGAGGCTGCTTGACGGCCTCGCGTATCGCCTGAGGGGTTATCTCGTTGAAGACTATCCGCCTGATATCCAGGCCCTGGTTCTTCTGGGCCAGGGCTCCGCGGATATGGAAGGATATAGCCTCTCCCTCCCGGTCGTTATCGGACGCGAGCAGGACGGCCTTGGATTTCCTCGCCGCCCTCTGGAGCTCCTTGAGGAGCTTGGCCTTGCCGCGTATCGTCAGGTACTCGGGAGCGAAGCCTCCCTCGACGTCGACGCCAAGCCTGGACTTGGGCAGGTCGATGAGGTGCCCCATGGAGGCCAGCACAATATACGACCCGCCGAGGTATTTCTCGATGGTCTTGGCCTTGGCCGGGGACTCCACGATGACGAGCGTAGGCTTCTCCGCGATCTTCGAGGCTTTCGTCTTACTGACCGCGGCATTCTCGCTCGCCATCGTCATGGTCTCCTTCGGGCGGGCTCGAGGCGAGAGGCTGAGGCGCGCCGGCGTGACCGGCGCCTGCGAGTCAGCCTGCCGGGCCTGTAGCGCGGCGCTAGGCTGAGCGGGCCGGAGCGCGCCGCCGGACGGCTCCCGGCGTTAAGCCAGTCATCCAGGATATCGCCGAAGCACGCGAGCGCCACGGCGCCGTCGGCCGCTAGGGCGTCGGAACCGGCCGAGCGCACGCCGCCCATGCACGAGCGGGAGACGTAGACGTCCCTGCCCTCTTCCAGGGCGAAGGCGGCGCTGATGAGCGCGCCCGAAGCCCCCGGGGCCTCCACCACGACGAGGGCGCGGCATAGGCCGGCCAGTATCCTGTTGCGCTCCGGGAAGGTCCATCGCGAGGGCGGCGTCCCCGGAGGGTATTCCGACGCTATGCCGCCGCCCGTCGCTACCATCCTCGAGGCCAGCTCCCTGTTCGATTCGGGGTAAACCTCGTCGATGCCGCGGCCCAGGACGGCGTAGGAGAGCCCTCCCGCCGCCAAGGCGCCCCTGTGCGCGGCGGAGTCTATGCCCCGGGCCAGGCCCGAGACCACGGCGACTCCCTCGGCCCCCGCCTCCATCCCTAGCGCCAGCGCGGCGTCCAGGCCCCTGCCGGTCGGATAGCGCGTCCCGACCACGGCTACCGACGGCCTCATCGGGTCAGGCAGGCTTCCCCTGACGTAGAGCATGAACGGGGGCCTGGAGGTCTCGCGAAGGATGGCCGGGTAGCCATGGTCGAAATACGCGAACGACGAGCCCCCTACCCGCTCGAGGAAGGCGGCGTCGCGCTCGGCCTCGGCCGACCACGCGGCGGCGTCCCAGGCCCGCCCGCGGAGGGCGCGGCCGACTATGCGCTCCGCGTCCCCGAGGCCGAGCTCCGACAGGGAGGCGGCGCCTATCGAGCACTGGAGCCGGATCTTCTCCCGCGCGGAGAGGAAGGGCATGCGGGCGATGGCCATGGCCGTGGGGGAGGAGAGCTTAACCGCCATAGAGCTCGTCCAGCGCGCGCTTCTTGTTATCGGCGGCCTGCTTCTTCTTGGCCTCTATGGTCGTCGCCGATATGATCCTGTCATAGGCGTCCGCGGCTTCCTGCAGGCGCCCCGATCCGTACAGGGCCCTCGCGTAGACGAAGAGGGCGTCGATATTATTAGTCTCGGCCGACAGGAGCGCCTCGATAGGCGCGATGGCGGCCTCGTGGTTCTCCATCTCGAAGGTATAGAGCACCGCCAGGCCGTAGAGCGAGCGGGAGCTCGTGGGATTGATCTCCAGGGATCGCTTATACGAGCCCTCCGAGGTCGCTAGCCACGCGGCCCTCGAGGCTCCGCCTCCGCCAGGCTCGGCGGCCGCGGTCTTGGAGAGGAAGGCGGCCGAGAGGCCGACGACGTAGTACAGGCCCGCCGAATCGGGGTAATGGCGCAGGGCGACCACGGCGGCGTCGTACGCGTCCCCGTAGAGCCCCTTCTCCAGGTACTTTACGGCGAGCATCCTCCAGTACGTCCCTACCTTTTCCATGGCCAGGGCCGTCTTCTCCACGTCCTTGCCGTACTTGGCTATGCCGTCCTTGAGCTCCTCGACCGTCGACGGCGGCGCGTTCTTGGACGAGCGCGCGTCGATATCGAACATCTGCTCCAGGAAATTCTGCTTGTCGTCCCCGCAGGAGCCTAGCGCCGCGATGGCGGCCGCGGCCGCGAAGACGATGACCAACCGTTTCATACGCCTACCCTCCCGTCATCCGGGACGCCCTTTCGCGCACCGGCGCTTGATTCCCCGTCGTTCGAGCGTGACCTGGGGAAGAACGCCTCGTGGGCCGCGGCCAGTTCCTCGGCGTCCACGTGGGTATAGATCTGCGTCGTGGAGATGTCGGCGTGGCCGAGGAGCTCCTGGACCGTCCTCAGGTCGGCGCCGCCCGCCAGCAGGTGGGTGGCGAAGGAATGCCTGAGGGAGTGGACCTTGCCCTCGACGCCGCTAGCGACGCGGAGCTCGGAGAAGCGCTTCCATACGCCCTTCCTGGATATGCCCTTGCCCGCGCGATTGAGGAATACCCTGTCGGAGCGCCTGCCCTTCTCCAGGGCGGGGCGCGCCTCGGCCAGGTAGCGCTCCAGCCACGCGCGGGCCTCGTCGCCGAACGGCAGGATGCGCTCCTTGCGCCGCTTCCCTACCACCCTGACGAAGCGCTCCTTCAGGTACAGCGACTCGAGGCAGAGGGAGGAGGCTTCCGATATGCGGAGGCCGCACGAGTATATGAGCTCGAACAGCGCCCGGTCGCGGAGCCCGCCGGGAGTCGAGAGGTCTATGGCGCCGAGCATCAGGTTGACGTCGTCGGGACGGATGACGTCGGGGAGGCTACGCTCCTGCCTTGGGCTCTCGAGGAGCTCGGTCGGATCGTCGGTCCTGATGCCCTCCAGCCGGAGGTACTTGAAGAGGCCCCTGATGCTCGACATGATACGCGCCATCGTCCTCGCCGACAGGCCGGAGGCCCGCCTATGGGCGAGGAATTCGAGGATATCGGCGACCGAGGCGGTCTCGACGCTCGACTCCCGCTCCGCGAGCCACGCCGAGAGGCTCCTCGCCTCCCGCACGTACGCCTCTAGAGTCAAGGGCGAGCGCCTCCTGGCGGCTAGGAGCCAGGCGCCGTAGCGTTCTATCGGGTCCAGGGTGCCCACGGGCCTACGCCCCGTTCCGTTCCGCCTGTGGCCTGCGCTCGCGGAGCACGGTCGGAATATCCAGCTCGTCGGCGTCGTTGCGGCCCATGAGGTAGCCCTTGGCCTTGGGCTCGGCGATGGTGCGCCACTCGTCCGCCGACAGGAAGTCGTCTATCTCGCGGGCCGTCTCCTTGCGCGCCGGGGCGCTAGGGGCCTTGGGCTTGATGGATCGGTCGAAGCCCGTGGCTATCACGGTGACGCTGACCTCGTCGCTCGCGCCCGGGTCGTTGACTATGCCCGATATGACCAGGGCGTCGGGATCGGCGTCGCGCGTGATTATACCGACGATCTCCTCGTACTCGTTGAGGGTAAAGCTCTCCCCGCCCGTCACGTTGATCAGGATGTTCTTGGCGCCGTCTATGCGCGCGTCCTCCAAGAGCGGGTTTGACACGGCTTTCTCGGCCGCCTCGACGGCCCTGTTGTCGCCGCGGGCGTAGCCTATGCCCATGATGGCGTCGCCCTGGCCGCTCATCACCGTGCTGACGTCGGCGAAGTCGATGTTGATGTCGCCGGCTACGGTTATGAGGTCGGAGATGCCCTGGACGCCCTGGCGGAGCACGTCGTCGGCGAGCTTGAAGGCCTCGCGGATGGGGGTGCGCTTCTCCACGACCTTGAGGAGGTGCTGGTTAGGAATGACTATGAGCGTATCGACGGCCTGGCGAAGCTTCTCTATGCCTTCCTCGGCCAGGCGCATCTTGACCTTGCCCTCGAAGTCGAACGGCTTGGTGACGACCGCCACCGTAAGAGCGCCCAGCTCCTTGGCGACCTGGGCGATGATCGGCGCCGAGCCGGTGCCCGTCCCGCCGCCCATGCCCGCGGTTATGAAGACCATGTCCGCGCCGGCTAGAGCCTCGGCGAGGGCTACCTTGTCCTCGACCGCGGCCTTCTCGCCTATCTCCGGCTTGCCGCCCGCGCCCAGGCCGTGCGTGACCTTGGCGCCGAGCCCGAGCTTGACGTCGGCCTCCGAGCGCCTGAGCGCCTGCAGGTCCGTGTTGGCGACGATGAACTCGACGTTGCGCAGCCCCGCCTCGATCATCCTGTTCACCGCGTTCGACCCGCCGCCGCCCGCGCCGATCACCTTGATGACCGTCGAGCTGCACTGGTACTCGTCGGCCTCGGCCCGTCCGGCCGCCTCCGGCTCCGTCTCCGCCCTGCGGAACGCGCCGATCTCGTCTACGACACGTAGCGTCATATTCCCCTCCCCGTTAGCTCGATTTCCTAATAATATCCCCGGCCGCGCGCGGGAACGTGTCAGCGAACCGACGCGCGGGCTCTAGTCTCTAGAAGAACTCCTTGAGCCATTCGCCCAGGCGCCGTAGCGGCGCGTCCGGCTTGGCCTTCTGGGGCTTCGACTTCTCGCTTCCGCCCTTCGCGCCCGAGGCTCGGGCCCTGGGGTCCGCGTCGGGAACGCCTCCCTGGCGCTCCGCGCCCAGCAGCACGAGCCCGACCGCCGTCGAGTAGGCGGGGTTCCTGTAGGCGTCCACGAGGCCGCCTAGCGACGAAGGCGCGCCCGTCCTGACTGGAACCCCGAACACCTCGAAGGCCAGGTCCGCTGCCCCGGGCATAAGCGCCCCGCCGCCCGTGAGCACCACGCCGCCCTTTATGTGATGCCAGAAGCCCGGTTGCTCGACCTTCTCGCGGACCAGCCTGAATATCTCCTCCATCCGCGGCTGGATGACGCTGGCCACCCTCGCCTTGGAGATCTCCTGGGGCGGCCTTCCGCCTACTCCCGGGACGACGATGCTCTCGTCCGCCTCCACGTGGGGCAGGTAGCACGATCCCGACTCGCGCTTGATACGCTCGGCCGCGTCCATGGGCACGTTGAGGATAATCGACAGGTCGTTCGTGACCTGGGCGCCGCCGGCCCCGACCGACGCGCTGAAATACGGCGCGCCGTCGGAGAACATCAGCACGTCGGTGGTACCGCCGCCGAGGTCGACGAGGAGGCAGCCTAGCTCCTTCTCGTCGGAGGTGAGCACGGCCCGCGACGCCGCGAGGCTCTGGAGAATCAGGCCGTCCGCCTTGAAGCCGGCTCGGTTGACGCATCGGACGAGGTTCTGGGCCGTCGTCACCGAGCCCGTGATGATATGGACCTCGGCCTCGAGCCTGACGCCTATCATGTCCAGGGGATCGCGTATGCCCTTCTGGTCGTCGACGATGAAGGTCTGCGGGATGACGTGCAGGACCTCCCTGTCCATGGGTATGACGATGGCGCGCGCGGCCTCTATGACCCGGTCGACGTCGGCCTGGCATATCTCTCGGCCCTTGCCCGTCACGGCGACGACGCCGCGGGAGTTGATGCCCTCGACGTTGGCCCCGGCTACCCCGACGTAGCATTCCTTGACCTCGCGGCCCGACATCAGCTCCGACGCCTCCACGGCCTTGGTCACGGACTGCAGCGTCGCCTCGATGTTGACGACGACGCCCTTCCGCAGCCCGGTGCTCGGCGCGGTGCCGACGCCGGTGATCTCGAGGACGCCGTTATCGTTGTACTCGCCGATTACCGCGCAGGTCTTAGACGTGCCGATATCGAGCCCTACTATCAGATTGTCACCCAGAGACGGCCTCCTTTGTCCGGTAGACGAACGTGTCGGTCCGCAGGTCAAGCTCGCGGATTGACGGGGACAGACCCTCCCCCTCGACGACGTCCAGAACGAGCATCATAGACTTGAGGAGCCCGGCGTCCAACGCGAGGCGCATCCTCACGGGCACCCGGTAGTTCGCCGGATAGAGGAGCAGCTCCGCCGGGGCTCCTTCCCGCGAGACGACCCTGAGCTCGGAGATGGCCGAGGACAGCAGAGGCTCCGACCTTCGTATATCCGCGAGCGAGGCGAGGAGCGGCGAGAACGGGCCTTCCAGCCTGATCCCGTATCGCATCCCCCGTATCTCGAGGCCGGAGAGCACCGGCAGGCCGGAAGCCTCCGGGAACGCGCGGGCCGGGGCGAAGACCACGCCGTGCCCGTCGACGCAATGAGCCTCCATGCGCCCCTCGCGGTTCCTCGCGAACACGACGGCTACCGGGGCCCGCTCCACTACGGAGACGACGAGGCGATTGGGGAATCTCCTGGCGACCGAGACGCTCTCTATCCTCGGGTGGGCCGACAGTCTGGCCTCGACCGACGCCGCGTCGACGGAGAACCAATAGGCCTTCTCGGGCAGGCTCGCCCAGGCTAGCAGCTCCGCTCCGTCTATGGAGCTAGCTCCCGACACGGTCAATCCGCGCACCTCGGTGGCCGGGAGGGCGACGACGAAGAACAGCGCGGCCGCGGCCGCGGCGAGCAGGACGCCGGCGACGGCGGCGCGGGCCGCGCCCTTCCGCGAGCCGTCGGGGGCCGCTCGTCCGGAGGCCGCTCGTCCGGGGGCCGCTCGCCCGGGGGCCGCCTGAATCCGCTCCGGCCTGGCGCGATACCCCGGGGCCTCGCGCGGATGCTCCAGGGAATAGGGCCGGGAAGGAGCGTAATCGCGGTCCATGATGGCCAGCTCAGACATAGGCGGCCGCGCTTTCGGCGCCGGATTTGGGCGCTACGCTACGTGACACGTTGAACAGCAGCCCCGCCGCGAGCGCTACCGATATGAGCGACGAGCCTCCGGACGAGAAGAACGGCAAGGGAATGCCGGTCGCGGGGGCGGCGCCGGAGGCTACCATCACGTTGATGAGCGTCTGTATCGCAAGGTAGCAGGATAGCCCGAAGGCGAGGTGGCGTCGGAACGCGTCCGGCGCCTCGAACGATACCTTGAAGGACCGCCAGAGGAAGAAGCACCAGAGGGCGGCGAAGGCGAGCACGCCCGCGAAGCCCGTCTCCTCGGCCCAGGCCGAGAACACGAAATCCGACTGCACCTCGGGGATGCTGCGCAGCTTCAGCGTGCCCTGGCCGAGGCCCTTGCCCCAGGCGCCGCCCGAGCGTATGGCCCGTATCGACCCGTTCACCTGGTACGACAGGTCTGAGGGATCGTAGCTAGGCGCAAGGAAGCCGAGCACGCGCTTGAGGCGGTAATCGCTCGTCAGCACCGATAGCGATACGAGCGGCAGCCCTACCGAGGCGAGCGCGGCGAAGAACACGAGCGGGACCTCGGCTATCCAGAACATGACGACCGCCAGCATCCCCAGGAGCACGGCGGTAGAGAAGTCGTTCTGCGCCAGCACTATGAGTACCCCGGCCACCGCCACGAGGAAGGGAGGCACCACGCCGTTAACCACGTCGCCGAGCCGTTCCGCCTTCTTAGAGAGGATATGCGCCAAATAGAGCACGAGTATCGGCTTGAACAGCTCCGAAGGCTGGAACATCTGGCCCGCGAACCCGAACCATCGCGACGCCCCGTTCTTGGAGATGCCTATGACCGGCATGAACGGGAGGACGAGGAGCAGTATCGCGCCGAGCACGAGCGCTCCTATAGAGGCCTGCACGTATTCCAGGGACACGAAGGCGCCCGCGGCGAAGACGACGGCGGCCGGGACGATCCAGACTAGCTGCCGCGCGAAGAAATAGCCGCCCGGCTTGCCCAATGACATGGCGTATCCGTAGGAAGCGGAATAGAGGCTCGCGAGCCCTACGCCGACTATCAGGAAGAGCGCTCCCAGGAGCGCGGGGTCTCCCCCTACGCGTCCCTGGGGCCTATCCATCGCGAATCCGCCGTTCATACCCGCCGCCTACTGTATCTTCAACGTGGACAGGGCGATGATCGCGAACAATCCGCCCAGTATCCAGAACCGCGTGACCACCTTGGTCTCTTTCCAGCCGCACAGCTCGAAGTGGTGGTGTAGCGGAGCCATGCGGAAGACCCGCTTGCCCTTGGTAGCCTTGAAGTACAGTACCTGGATAGCGACCGAGGCCTCCTCGAGAATGAATACCCCCCCGATGATCAGGAGCAGGAGCTCTTTCTTGACGACGAGGGCCAGGACGGCCAGGACGCCGCCGAGGCTCAGGGAGCCGACGTCGCCCATGAACACCTCGGCCGGATGGGCGTTGAACCAGAGGAAGCCGACGCAGGCGCCGAGCAGGGCTAGGCAGAACACCGTCAGCTCTCCCGAGCCGCGTATGAACGGGATACCGAGGTACTCGGACCAATCGGCGCGCCCCGTCAGGTAGGTCAGTATCGAGAAGGCGATGACCGACATGATGACCAGCCCGGTCGCCAGGCCGTCGAGCCCGTCCGACAGGTTGACGGCGTTAGACCAGCCGACCAGGTACAGGACCGCTAGGGGAATCCAGAACACGCCCAGGTCGACGACCGGGTTCTTGAAGAACGGCACGTACAGCTTGGTCATCTCCCCGGAGGGGTCGAAATAGAGGAACAGCACCGTGACGAGGGCTACGAGGCCCTGGCCCGCCAGCTTAGCCTTGGCGGAGATGCCGTCCGAGTTCTTGCGCTTGATCTTCAGCCAGTCGTCCATGAAGCCCACGACGCCGAAGCCGAGCATCGAGCCTATGCATATCCATATGTACCTATTGGACAGGTCGACCCATAGGAGCGTCGCGGCGACCACGGCGGCCAGGATGAGCAGTCCGCCCATGGTCGGCGTGCCCGTCTTCACGAGGTGCGTCTGCGGGCCGTCGAGGCGGATGGACTGGCCGAATTTTACCTTCCTGAGCTTCTCTATTATCACGGGCCCGAAGAGGAAGGCCACGAGGAGGGCGGTCACGGCGGCGTAGGCCGACCGGAAGGTCAGGTAGCGGAAGACGTTGAGCGGCGTAAAGTACTTTACGAGCGGGTATATCCATTCAAGGAACATGGTGGCCTCCGATACCGGTCAATCGTTCCACGAGACGCTCGAGGGCCATGGAGCGGCTCGCCTTGACGAGCACCAGGTCTCCCCCGGCCGCGTAGCCCGAGACGAAACGCTCGAGCCCGTCGTAATCGTCGAAATGCCGCGCCTCCAGGTCGGGTCGCTCCCGTCGGGCCGCGTCGTAGGCGTCCCTCGCCTCCTCGCCGTAGAAAGCCAGCGCGTCGGCCCTCGACGAGGCGGCCGCCAGCCCTATCCTGCGGTGCGACGCGGCGCTCTCCTCGCCCAGCTCCTTCATGGAGCCGAGCACGTACAGCCGGCGCCCGTCGGTCGGCGCCGAGTCGCAGAACGCGATCGCGGCGAGGACGCTCTCGGCGTTGGCGTTATAGCAATCGTCGACGACGGTGAAGTCGCCGCGGATCACAGACGTCCTGCCCGAGAGCGGCGACACCGACTCGAGGCCCTCGGCCACGTCGGACTCGGTCGCGCCGTATAGGGAGGCGGCGCGTATCGCGGCGAGCGCGTTGAGCAGGTTATGGGCGCCAGGCAGCCTCAGCCGCGACTCTATCCCGCGGTAGCGCACGGCCCAGCCCTCCAGGCCGAGGTCGCGGGCGCCCTCGAAGCCGTCCGTGGACCTAGGCCCGTAGGTCTCGCAGCGGCCCCGTACGCCCGACAGGAGCGCGTCGCGGAAATCGTCGTCTTCCCATACGACGAGGCATTGGCGGCCGTCGAAGCGCGACGCGACGCGTTTTTTCTCCGCGGCTATCGCGGCGCGGGTACCGCCTAGCACGCCTACGTGCGCGGTGCCGACGTTCGTGACGATAGCGCAGTCGGGCTCGTAGACGGAGGCGAGGAGGTCCATCTCGCCCGGGCGATTGATCCCCATCTCGAAGACGGCGGCCTCGTGCTCCGGCCGGACGAGGAAGACGGAGGCCGGCAGGCCTATATCGGAGTTGAGGTTGCCCGGGTTCTTAACGGTATTCTTGAAGGAGCCGACTATCGCGGCCAGGAGCTCCTTGGCGCTCGTCTTGCCGGCCGAGCCGGTGACGCCGAAGCGCAGGAGCGACGGGAAGAGCGACCTGTAGGCCGCGGCGGCCTTCTGGAGCGCCCCGAGAGGGTCGGGCGCGACGATGACCGGGCAGGAGGAGCCGGCGAAGGCGCGGCGGCCGGGCCCGGACCACCACGAGGCGGAGACCAGGACGGCGGACGCTCCGGAGTCGGCGGCCTTGCGGGCGTAGTCGTGGCCGTCGCTCCGCTCGCCCGCCAGCGCGACGAACAGGGAGCCGGGACCGGCGCCACGCGAATCGGTCTCGACGCGCTCTATAGCCGCGTCCGCGCCGTTCGCGAGCTCGCCTCCGGCCGCGCCAGCGAACCATCCCGCGCCGCAGCCCCCTCGCCTATCACCCATCCCGCTTCTCCATTCCGGGGATCACCCGAATACGCAACGTCGTCTTTGGGCTCACCATACGGTAGCCCTCCGCGCCGGCCATGGACGCGTCCACCCTGGAACGCGACCGCGCGACGGCGATATTAGCCAGTAGCCTTCTGTTCTCCTCTATCCAGTCCGCCTGGGACGCCTCGAGACGGCGAAGCTCCACCGTCGCGGCGTAATACCTGGCTCCCTGGGCGGCGGTTAGCGTCAGCATGCAGGGAATCGAGAGCACGAAGAGTGCCAGCCAGAGCTTCTTCACCATTTCGCCTTCCACGGCGGAGCGTCGTACGGCTGACGATCACGGTCTCGTCCCCGCTACGGCCTTCGCGACCCTGAGCTTGGCGCTCCGGGACGCGGGGTTGGCCGCCACCTCGTCGTCAGCCGGTTCTACCGGCTTCTTGGTCAGGACGACGAGGCAGCGCTCCGCCTCTCCTACAGGTATCGGCGATTCCCTATCGTCCTTGAAGTACGCGCGCTCGCGTTTTACGGCCTTAGCTCGGAAAGCGAGCTTCACGATCCTGTCTTCCAGGGAATGGAAGCTTATGCATCCGAGCAGGCCTCCGTCGGCGAGGCACGCGATCGCGGCGTCCACGGCTCGCCCTATACGCCCGAGCTCGTCGTTCACGGCGATGCGCAGGGCCTGGAACGTGCGCGTCGCCGGATGGATCCGTCCGTAGCGGACCTTGGAGGGCACGGCGCCGCGGACTATATCGGCCAGCCTCGCGGTCGAGTCTATCCTCGCGGCCTTCCGCTCCCTGACTATGGCCTGCGCGACCTTATACGCGAACGGTTCCTCGCCGTACTCGGAAATGATCCTGTACAGCTCGCGCTCGTCCAGCTCGTTCACCAGCTCGGCGGCGGTGCGGGGCGCGTCGGAGCCGAGCCGCATATCCAGGGCCTCGTCGCCCTGGAGGCTGAAGCCGCGCCCGGATTCCCTGAAATGGAACATCGAGACCCCGAAATCGAACAGGACGAGCGCCGGTCGCTCCGCGGCCCCCTCCTCCGCCTCCTTAGCGTAATCGACGAAGAACTCGTCGAAGTACGAGTTGACGAAGCGGACCCGCTCCCCGTAGGGCTCGAGCCGGGCGCGCGCTATGGCCTGGACCTCCGCGTCGGCGTCTACGCCGACGAGCCTCAGCCCCGGGTGGCGCGACAGGAAGGCGCTAGAATGCCCCGCCAGCCCGAGGGTGCCGTCTATCATGAGGCAGTCCGGCGTCGGCGGGACGAGGTACTCGAGGGTCTCGCGGAGCATTACGGGAACGTGCCCGAAGGTCGGCTTCTGGTCGCTCATAGGTTCTGTATATCCAGGGCCTCGGAGGCCGCCGCGAATTCGGCCTCCGTGGCGTCGATCCAGGCCTTGTACGCGTCGGCGTCCCAGATCTCCAGCCTCTTGGTGATACCGAGGACTACGCAGTCCTTCGTAAGTCCGGCGTATTCGCGAAGGGATTGCGGGATGGCAATGCGCCCGGCCTTGTCGATCTCGACTTCCTGGGCGGGCGCGATGATGCGGCGCTGGATGATGCGCGCCTGCTGGTGAAAGAGGCTCGTGGAGGCGAACAGCTGCTCCGACAGCGCGTTCCAGCGCTCGGGCGTGAACAGCCACAGGCAGTTATCGACTCCCTGCGTGACGACAAGAACGCCCCCCTCCAGCCCGGCGCGCAGTTTCGCCGGCAGAGAGAGCCTTCCCTTGTCAT
The DNA here is from genome assembly GCA_018816345.1 of Spirochaetota bacterium. Classification (GTDB taxonomy): domain Bacteria; phylum Spirochaetota; class Spirochaetia; order Treponematales; family UBA12059; genus SZUA-370. Next base: position 17,109 of record JAHIWG010000076.1, read on the forward strand.
CGAGGGTGTTCCTGAACTCGCCTGTTACCAGTTCCATTCCACTAATTCCCTTTTTCTCCCACTTTTTCCCACATTTCTACTATATACTACCGTACGGGCGGCCATTGTCAACGGAATCATGGTAAAAGGATTACTAGACAGAATTAATTTTAGTAAAAAGCGCTACACGCGCGTATAGTAATGGCTGGTTAGAAGTAGCGTTAAAGCGGAATATCGGGCTTATGCCGGCGAGCGAACGCGCCGATAGGGGCGAGGGCTAGCTTGCGCGGCGCTCGTTCGGACGGGTACTATCCGGGCATGACCATAGAAACGCGCTGGCTCGTCTATCCTGACGGCGACCGCCAGGAGACTCAGAGAACGCTCAGGATAGACGAAATCGTCGATATGAACGGTTTCCCGATAGCGATGCCGCCGCGAGAGCGGATGATAGCCTATCGGGTTTATAAGGTACGGCGGGTAGAGGAACGCGGCGAGCTGGACGTGCTCCATTACCTGGAGCTCGTGCCCGCCTCTGAGCTGCGCTCGAGGGGAGCCTAGGCCGCGGCGCTATTTAGCGAAGACGTACAGGTCCTGAAGCCGATGCGCCGCCTGCGTCGAGAACTGCAGTATGGGCGCCGCCTCGGAGACGAGCTCGAACTCGAGGTAGTGGGAAAGCCTGTCGAAACCCGCTGGCTCCGCGCTTATGGTAAAGGCGAATAGCCGCTTCTCGCCGAGCTCGGCGCTGGGTACCGGGAACGGCCAGAAGGTGAACATGCCGCTGGTATTCTTAGCGAGAGGGTAAGGATTCGTCCAGTTGGAATCCATCATCTTGACGAGGCCGGACTCGTCGGAGAGGCTGACCGCGGCGTCGACTATAGGCTCGAAGGTCTCGCCGTTGAACAGGCGCCCCATAATGGGCCGCACGTTGAAAACCGGCCCCGACGACGCGAACGAGGGCTCGTCCGCCGGCCTATGATCGTGGTTGGGCCTGGGAGCCGCGTTAATCTTGGCCCAGCCTTCCTTGACGAGCGTGACCACGTCGGCTCCGCGCTGGAGCTTCTCGCCGTAGTCGGTCTCCGAGTACGCTACGCCCCTGCCCGACAGGACGTACTCCGGCTTGAGCCTATTAAGGACGAAGCAGGCCACGTCCATGCGGCATTGCCTACAGGTGCACCACTCGACGGAGGAACCCTTCACATCGGCGTCGAACAGTTCATCAACGGTCTTGACGACGAGATCTTCCATCAGGTTGTGGATTTCCATAGCGATTCCTCCGCCTGCGCGCGTAACTATAAGATTCTCTTACGTACCAGTGTATCGATTTTCAGGAGTTCCGCAAGCGCCTTCTTCTCACGGCTCGGCCCCGAGCGTAGGCCGCGCCTAGCCCCTGCCCTAGGCCAGGAGCTCGGCCGCGGCCGCCGCGACTCGCCGGCCGCTATCGCCGGCCTCGTCCGCGGAATAGACCCGGAGCACCCGGAGCGATCGGGCGAACGAATCGACGACCTCGGGCCTGAAGACGGTCGCGTAGCTAGAGAAACACGAGCCCGAGCCGATTATTGGCAGGTCGGACTCGAAGGAGATGGGCTCGGGGACGTCGACGATGACCTCCCCTACCCCGGCGAGCCTCGCTATCTCGTCCTCAACGCCTGGCCTGAGCCTAAGGTCGGCGACCTTCCGGTGCGCGGCGTTCCCGGGATCGAACGGCGACTCGAAACGGGGCCTCGCGAGCGCTCCGTCGAAAACGGCGCGTATAAGGCCCCTGGCGTCCCTGCCTCCTTCGGCCATCAGCGCGTAGAACCCCGGGTCGTCGAGCCCGTACAGTTCCTCGGGTGCGACGTCTCCCGAGCCGAGGGCCCCGGCGACGGCCTTCTTTATCATCGCAGTCGCGGCGCGCACCGACCTGTGCCAATAGACGGCCCGGTACATCTGGTACTTGGAGAACAGGACCGCCTCGACGGCCATCACGCCGCGCTCGCCTACGCCCGGACGTCCGGAATCGTCCAGCCCCACGTGCTGGAGCGTGAAATCCACGTCCTGTATCCCGTACGGGACCCCGCAGGCCCACGCGTCGCGGTTAAGGTAGTCTAGCTTATCCGGGTCGAGCACGCCCGAGAGCATGGCCCTGAAGAGCCCCAGCGCCCGGGATCCGGCCCCGGCGGGGCACGGCAGGTCCTGGTCGACTATAGCGGCGACGAACTCCGGATCGGCCCCGGCGGCCAGCACGGCTTCCCGTAGCGGCCCTCTCACGACGTCGGCGGTAAGGCTCTCGTGGTCCCTGAGCGGCAGCTCCTTGAGCGAATGGGCGTACGGGAAGTGACCGAGGTCGTGGCACAGGGCCGCAGCCAGGAAGCCCCGCGCGCCCGCCGCGTCGATATCCTCGAGCCCGTTCCTCGAGGCGAGGTTCTCCCTCGAGGCGAGGTTCTCCCTCGAGGCGAGGGCCGCGAGCGAGCGCTTCGCCATCTCGAAGACGCCGATCGAGTGAGCGCGCCGGGTATGGGTAGCCCCGGGATAGGTAAGATGGGCGGGCCCGAGCTGGAGGATGCGGGAAAGCTTGACGAATTCGGGGCTCGACAGGATGGCCGAGAATTCGGCGGGTATCATGACGTTACGCCAGAGCGGGTCTCGTACCGGCTCGTCGAACGATACGCCCAGGCGTATCCATAGGTCGTCCATGGAACCTCCATCGCGCGCCCGTCGCTAGCCAGGCGCTATCTAGATTGATACTATAGCATGATGCGGCGCGGACTATCACGACCACGACGATACTATTACCTCTCCGCGCTCTTCGCCGCCTCGGCGGCGATGGTGGCATTCCTTCCTTCGTCGTGCGCGAGGCCCCCCGCTAAGCCTAGCGCGACGCCTCCTACGAGGCCCCTCTCGAAGCCCGAGGCGGCTCGGGGGGAAGCGACGCTCCCGGCGGTCCCGCCCGAAAGCCCCGGGGAACCCGCCCCGAGGAAAGCGCCCGTCGCGATGAAGCCGGCGGCGGTTACCGAGCCCGCGGGAGCCGCCAAGCCCAAGGCGACGCTGGCGGCCAGCCTAGGCGGCCCCGACAGGCGCCTGGCGCTCAGGCCCTTCGACGCGATACCCGCGGCGGACTTCGAGCTGGGCGAGCTCGTAGGCGGCGAGACGGAGCCGTCGCTCTCCGCGGCGCTCGGCGCGCTCGGGCTCTCCCTGGTCTCGGGCGAGCTTCCCCTCGACCTTTTCGCCGAGGGAGCGGCCGCCGCGGCCCGCGTCAGGTACGGGGAAACCGACTTCGAGGGCATAGGCTCTGTCCGCTTCTCGTCGCCGTCGTCGGAGTTCCCGGGCGTAGTCAGCGTCGGTATGCGCGCCTTGGCCGAACGTACGGCCTCCGGGGCCGACTCCTCCGGGGAGGCGCCGAGGAGCGCGCTCGGGCTCGCTATCCTGTCGCGGGGCGAGTCCGGCGAATGGACGATAGAGCATTTCGAATTGGACGTCGCGTCGCTCGGCATAGATGCCTCGAGGCCGGAACCCTGGGACCCGTACGGAACCCCCTAAGAGAACTGGGCGATTGCGTTGGCAGCATACAATAATCCAAATCGATTTCGACGAAAACGTTGAACAAAGTTCGCTTCTGCGGCACAATATGCCAGGAGGCATCTGTCGAATGGCTACACCGGTGAAGAGCATAGAGCGCGAATTCCTCTTGGCGACGGCGATGCGGGAGAAATCCCGGATCGTGATGAGCGCGGGGGGCGGGGACTGGACGGTCAGGATCCTGGCCGTTGACAGGACCAAGGTCACGTTCGCCCACGAGATACCGCTCCAGCTACTCGGCAAGGGCTCGGCCTACGACTTCCGCTATGACGTAAGGGGCCAGACCGTCGCCTTCAAGACCTCCATCACCGAGCCCGGGGAGAGGCGTTTCACCGCCGCGATGCCCGAGCAGGTATTCAAGAACCTGAGCCGACGCTTCCTGCGCATGCCGCCTCCCGGCGACCTGGCCGCCTCCTTCGCGTTCGCCGGAGAGCGCTTCGACCTCGATTTCCCGCCCAGCGCCGTATTCAACCCGGACAAGGAGCCCGAGGCCTCCCCCGACTTCGACCCCGCGGACCTGCGCGGGCTCATGGCCGAGTTCGAGCGCAAGGCGCTAGCCATCGCCAGCGACCGAGGCATCGTCATGTTCAAGGACAGGAAGCCTCAAAGCCCCGAGGAGCGCCTCGCCGCCGCCACCGGCCGCTGCTTCTACCTGCCTACGGCCATCTCGGGCCTCCCCAAGAGCGATCCGTTCGCGGAGCGCACCATACTCACGAGGGACGACTTCCTGCAGTTCTACGTCGATTCGGGCGTAGAGCCCGAGTTCGCGGAGGCCGAGGTCGCGAAGCTGGAGAGGTCGAAGCGATCCTCGAGCGTGCTCTCGGAGCTCATAGTCCCCATACTGTTCCAGGATTACGCCATCGGCTACGCGTCGGTGGTTAATAAACAGGCCGGGAGGCCCCCCTTCGACCTCGGGGCGATAGAGACCTTCCAGGCGTTCGCGAGGGTATTCTCGTGGAGCCTCAAGCTGCACGGGTACTTCAAGGACGCGCCGAGGCTGGACGACGACTTCAGGCTACAGGTCGTGGACGTCTCCGCCGGGGGGCTCCTATTCGCGTGCGGCGAGCCGCGCCTCATCCAGGCGCTGAAGGAAGGCTCCTCCGTCACGGTCAGGCTGAACGCCAGGAGGCGGGCCGTCGACGCGAGCGGCACGATACGCAGGCACTACGCGGGCTCCAAGGAAGGGTATTTCGGCATCGAGTTCCATGCGATGGCCCCGGAGGATTTCAGGTTCCTTTTCGAATATCTCTACGGAAGGCCGTTCGGCGACGACGACTCGGACTCGGTGGAGGGCGCGCGCATCGTCGCCCCCTAGGCGCTCAGGCGGCCGCCCGTGACCACTGGCTACCTAGCGTGACTGCGGACTGCCAAGCGTGACCGCGGGCTGCCTAGCGCGCACCAGGGCCTAGCTTGGGCCCCGGCCGCCGCGCGGGAGCCTAGCCTATCGCGTGCTTCTTCTGAGGGAAGCTCTTGAGCATCGCGACGGCGTTCCTGGCGTCGTTGAACACGAAGCCCCCGTTCCAATACTCCAGGGCCGCGAACAGGGCGTTGCCGCCGTCGTTGTCGTCGCTCTTCTGCGTCCTAAAAGACACCCAGTCGGCCAGCTTCTCGAAGTCCTGGGCGGAGAGTATCTCGAGGCGCTTCCTATTGAAGTCGTTCCACTTCTCCATGTCCTTGAAGCCCTCGCCCTCGTCCTGGACGACCAGGTGAGCGTGCGTCGAGTCGAACGAGTACCAGACGCGGACCTTCTTGGCGGGCTCGCAGCGGTTGCCGTGCTTCACCGCGTTCTTGATCACCTCGCTTATCTGCTGCTCCAGCAGGTTGATCTCCTTGATCTCCAGCGGGGCCGACTGCACGATGAGCAGGGTGAAGTACCTGATCTGCCTGTAATCGGAGGGGAACTCCTTGTAGAGCATGCCGGTCTTATCGAAGAGGGGGCTGTTCTCGTTTACCCTAATTTCCTTGATGTCGCTCAGGTACGTCTTATCGGCCATGGTCGCCCTCTCCTAGTCTTCCATCTGCATGATAGCTTCCTCGATACTATTGGTGATCGGGAAGTAGCCCATGAGTTTCGTAAGCTCGATGACCTTCTTGACCGAGCCGTGGATGTTAGTGATGATCAACCTGAAGCTCATCTTCTTGATGGTAGAGCAGATATAGATAAGCGCTCCTATTCCGCTCGAATCTATGTAATCGACGTTCTCCAGGTTGATGATGAAGCGCTCCACCTTCTTCTCGAGCATCTTCATCACCAGCTCCTTGAGCTTGTACGAGTTGTACAGATCCATCTCGCCGTTGACGTCTATTATATAATTATTGCCGTTCTTGCGGATCTTCAGCTCCATGCGTCGGCCCCTTTCCCCTATAGCTTCATCTTGAAAACGAGCACCGTCTGGTCGTCGTGCTGGCGGGCGTCGCCTATGAAGGCCGCCACCTCCGCCCTGATCCTGCCGGCGATGTCCTTAGGCGCGAGGTCCCGGTGCTTGGCTATCGCCTGCCCGAGGCTCTTCCTGCCGAACTGCTTGCCCTGCTCGTTCATCGCCTCCACGATGCCGTCCGTATACAGCGCGGCGATATCGCCGTCGTACAGGCGCAAGGCCTTGCGCTGGTACTCGGTCGCCTTCTCTACGCCTATCGGGACGCTCTTCGTATCTATCGTCTCTATAGTATCGGTCGCCCGCCTATAAACGAGGAGCGGCTGATGCGACGCGTTGGCGTACTCGAGCTCCCCTGAGCCTATATCGATGGCGACTATGCCGAGGGTGGCGTAATGGTCCATGTCGATCTTGCCCGTGATGCCGCGGTTCACCCAGTCGAGGACGGTGGCTATATCCCTGTTGGTATTGGTGATTAGGTGCAGGATAGACCGTATCATCACCATGATCAGCGCCGCCGAGACGCCCTTGCCGGCTACGTCGCCTATCACGCCCACTATCCTATCCTCGCGCGTGCGTATGACGTCGTAATAGTCGCCCGACACGCCCCTGGCGGGGGCGGTGAACGCGCCAATGGCGAGGGAAGGGAACTGGGGAAGCTTCTTCGGGATTATGGTGCGCTGTATCTCCGCGGCTATGCCCGCGGACCGCTCGATGCCGCTCCGCTCGTTAGCCTCGAGGAACGAGAAGAAGTTGCTCACGGCCAGGGTGCCGAAGTTGGCCAGCAGCTTGCATCGGTCGAAGTCGGCCTCGTCGAAGCGCTCGCCTGGACGCGTCTTAACGACCGCCTGGACGCCGATTATCTTGTCCTCGACCATCAACGGCACCGCCATGAACGAGGAGATGCGCAGGAACTCCTCGTCGCCGTTAGCCACGAAACGGCCGTCGGCGGAGACGTCGGGGGCGAAGATGTTCTTCCCGGTCTTCGCCACGTCGCCGAAGATAGTCTCGCCTAGCCTGAACTGCGCGTGCCTCATATAGGACTCGACGCGGTTGGCCTTCCTCGGCAGGCTCTCGGGCAGGGCGAAGGGCGGAGGGAAGATACCGGAGTACGCCTTGGCGACGATGATGTCGTCGAACTCGTCGACGAGGAAGATCGAGCCCCCGTCTGCGCCCGTCTCCGAGATCAGCACGTCGTTCATGCTGCCGAGCACGTCCTCGGTGGAGAAGCTGCCCTTGAGCACCGTGCCGACTCGGAAGGACAGGTTGTACAGCGAGTCGATCGACTCCTCGTAGTACGAGACCGCGGCGACCATCTCGCCGTCATGGATCCTCGAGCCCGCGAGGCCAACTAGCAGGAGCCACGCGTACGATACGGGCGCCGCGAGCCTCGCGAAGACCGGGTGCTCGTAGCCGAGCGCCAGCGACAGGCCCGCGTACGCGAGCAGGGCCGCGGATACCGGCAGCCACGTCTCGGCGAGCAGCCTCGAGGCCGTATCGCCGTCGTCGCGCTTATGCAGGGCGCCGGCGAGCCCGACCGCTACCGCGTCCGCCGCGAGGACGGCCCCGAACGCCGCGGCGGGGACGGCGACCGACAGGCCGAAGAAGACCGAGGCGGAATACAGACCCGCCGCGACGGCGTTTAGCGCTAGCGCGACCGCCAGATACGGCCTCATCGCGCGATACGGCGCCATGACAATGAAGAGCACGATGCAGAGATAGGCTATATCGGTCAGGAGGAACGCTTCCTGCGCGGGGATAACGTAGAGCGCGAGGTCCCTCGCGGCGAGGAAGGAGGCTACAACGATGAAGGAGCCGGCCCGTCCCTCGGCGTCCTTCCTCCTGAGCGCGAAGAGCAACGCGCCGGCGCAAGCCAGCACGGCCAAGCGCGGAAGGAGCGGAGACGCGACGACCTGCATGAACGAATTGATGGTCATAGGGTTCCCTTGAGGCTTTACTGAAGCAGGAATGTCGTGGGACCGCTCTTGCCCGCTCGCTCGCAAGTGTAGCATGGCGAAAAAAATAACGTCAAGTTTAAAAGGGGAACAGGGTATCGGGAAGCGTCACCGCTTCCAGTTCCAGTGCTCATAGACTATACTCGGAGCCGAGCGAAAAAAGTCCGAGGATGGTCGACCCAATGTTGTACTGTTGCATAACCATCGATTATCTCTCCCAATTAGAGCGCTCCGGAGCGCTCGAGGCGGGAGCCATCATAGAGGAACTGAGATCGATAGCCGCCGCCTTCGGAGCCTCGGCCGGCCAGAAGAAGAGCCCCCTCGTCATTACCTTGCCTACCGGCTCCATGTTCGACGGCGTCCAAGCCGCCGAGGCGATACGCCGCATGGTAAAGACCTTCGGCACCTACGAATCCCGGCTCAGGGGCGCCACGCTCGTGGTTCACGACGCCGATTCGCCCGAGGACGCGCTCGCCTACGCCGCCAGGGCCCGATACGGTCAGTGCGACGCCTACTCGTACTCCCTGAGCCCGCAGGCCAAGGCTGCGCTGTCGGACTATTTCGACTTCCAAGGCGATTCGTGGAGCCCGCCGCTCCACGAAACGGCACTCGCCGACGCCGACGCGGCGAGGCTATTCCACAGGCCGCGCCTCGAGGCGACGCTGGAGCGGGCGATAGCCAAGTCTGGACGCTCCGGGCCCAGGCTGGTGCACCTCGAGGCCGGGCCAGGGGCCCGCTCGGTCGAGGCGCTCGCGGAAGCCGTAGGCCTTCCCGAGGAGAGCCTGCTCGTCCTTAGCGGCGGCCGTCGCAGGCCGATCCCCTTCTCTCCGCTCGTAGAGGCTATCAGCGCGCGCGCCCCGTCCCCTACAGCCGCGGGCGGCGCCGAAGCGATACGCTTCGTGACCGCCTCCTCCTTTTCAGGCGGAGCGCCGGAATCCGTCGCGAAGGGATGCGCCGCCTATATCGACGCGTGGCTCGACGGCTTCGGCGAGTCCGGCGGCATCGTGGCCTGCGACGGCCCCGGGGGATTCTCGCCCGAGGCCGCGGAGCTCATCGCCCGCAGGCTCTCGGGAGGGCGGGGAACCGAGCGCTACCTTTCGATAGCCGACGGCGGCCTCATCGACGGATGGTCGGGACCCTGGGCCGCGCGCGTCCCGGCCGGCCTGGCCGACGCGGACGACAGGAAGGCGGCCGTGCGGAAAGCCCTCGGCGACTCCTCGGGAGCCGCCGGCGACGCCCTCCTGCATCGGTTCCGAGCCGTTTCTGGAATCGACCGAGATTCGACGGGCGGTTCGAGCTGCAGGGCGGCGCTAGGCGCCCTGCCTCGGGAGGCGGGACTCTACCTGTACGCGCTCGCCGTCGCGGAGAACGAGCTTTCCGTGGCAGAGCTGTCGGAATTCACGGGAGGCCTCGGCCTCCGGGCCGAGGGCGAGAGACTCCTCAAGGACCTGCTCGCGCGCGCCGGCCTCGTGGAACCGGTTGCCGCCAGGACGCCCATCCCCCTCGTCGACGCGCTATCGGTGGCGGAGGCCGTCGGCCGCGATAACGCGGAGGCGATTCAACGCCTGCTATCGAAATTCCTCATAGGGCTGTATAGGGGCGGGAGGATACGTCCTAGCCTCGGGTTCCTCTCGCGGGTCGGCGAGCTGGAGACCGAGGAGAGGCTCCTGTACGACTGCCTCTTCGAGGAGGTGACGCGGCCGGATAGGCCGCCCGTCGTAGACCCGTCCTTCCTCTCCCCGTCGTCGGCCAGCGTCTACCGCTTCTGGTCGGCCCTGACCTCCAAGGATCGGTCCGCGAGCGAGGCGGCCGGCGCCGCGATAGAGGAGCGGGTATCGGGGCCGAGGGCCCAGGCGGTCAAGGCGCTCGCCCGCGCCGAGCTCGCCTACTCCATCGGGGACCCGGAGCGGGCGTCCAAGGGAGCCCGCGAGTCGATGCTGGCGATGGGCAAGGGCGCCCCGCCGAGGCTAGAGGCGCGATCGCAGAGGATGATGGGGCTATCGGCGCTGGCCCTCGATAAGCATACGGAGGCCGCCGACTACCTTACTAACGCCCAGGAGCTATCCGAGACGGCGGGAGACGATTACGAGCGCATGATGGCGGCCTTCGCCAAGGCCGGCGTCGAATTCATATCCGGCGCCCTCGTCAAGGCGGCGAAGGCCGCGAACTGCGCCGAGGAGTCGGCCGCGCGGCTTTTCAGGATGGACGCGCTGGCGGCGATAGCCGCGCTCAGGGGGAGGATAGACCTCGAGCTCGGCGCGTACGACGAGGCCGCCAGACGCTTCTCGTCCATCTCCGAGATAGCCCGCGAATACGGCATGCCCGGCACGGGACGGCGCGCGACTATCTGGCGGGCCAGGGCCCTGGCGTTCGCCGGAGAGTACGACGAGGCCGTCGCCGCCCTCGAGGACGAGTCTAGCGACGCGGAGGCCAGGGCCTTCCGAGGCGAGCTCGAGATACTGAGGGGCAGGCCCCGCGAGGCCAGGGCCTGGCTCGACTCCCCCGAGGAACCCGCGGTACGGGCCTTCGCCCCGCCCGACTCGTTCGAGTGGGATAGCCTGTTCTCCGAATTCGAGGGCAGGTGCATAGGCTTCGGCTCGGCCAACGCCCCGCTGGCCGATTTCAGGACGGCCCTGTCGCTGTTCGCCAAGGGCCTCGACGAGAGGGATCCCGCCTGCGCCTCGGAGCTCCACGCGATGACGCGCTCCGAGCGCGGCTCCAAGAACGACCCGGGCGTAGGCACCTACGGCTTCTTCTGCTACCTCCTCGAGGAACGCCTCGCCGATCCGCCCGTCGATAAGCAGACCGTCCTCTCCAGGGCGTTCAAGATACTGCAGCAGCGCGCCGGCCGCATCGAGGACCGGGCGCAACGAGCCCTATACATGGAGAAGAACGCGTGGAACAAGCGGCTCATGGAAGCCGCGCGCACGCACAAATTCATATGAGCCAGGACATACGATACCTAGAAGCGGCCTGCTACCACGCGGCCCCCGGATTCATGGAGCACCTGGAAGGCGAGCTTCCCGAGCCGTACCGCAGGGACGGAGAGCTCCTGACGGTCATGGGCCCGCTTCGGGAGGCGTACTGGACGAGGAACGTCTGGCGGCGCCCCTTCACGGCCGAATTCGGCTCGATCTCCGAGGCCGCAAAGATACTCCGCGGCTTGCAGCGCAATTGGGCGCCCTACCCCGTGAAGCTCGCCAGGAGGACGGCGCTGATAGCCGAGTCTCTGCCGCCCCTGCCGTCCAAGCCTAAGGCCTTCCCCTTCCGGGTCCCCGGCTCCCCGATGGGGGCCTTCACCCTGCTCGACGAGCACACGCTCCTCGCGTCGGCCGAATGCTCCAGCCCGTGGCCCAACGGGGAGCTCGGCTTCGACGAGGACAAGGAAGGCCCGCCTAGCCGCGCCTACCGCAAGCTATGGGAGGCCCTCGTGATGGCGGGGTCGATGCCCGGTCCCGGGCAGCGCTGCGTCGACGCCGGAGCCTGCCCCGGCGGCTGGACCTGGGCTCTCGCGGGGCTCGGGGCCGAGGTCGTAGCCATCGACCGCGCGCCTATTGACGATAGGGTCGCGGCGATGCCCGGGGTCACCTTCCTCAAGCATAACGCGTTCACGCTCAAGCCCGGGGACATAGGGCCCGTGGATTGGTTCTGTTCCGACGTCATTTGCTATCCGCCCACGCTGTTCGACTGGGTCTCCACGTGGCTCGAGTCCGGGCTAGCCCGTAACTTCATATGCACCATTAAGATGCAGGGCAAGGAATGGGACAGGCCGACGGTGGAGCGCTTCGCCGCCATCCCCGGCTCCCGCGTCGCGCACCTGTGGCATAACAAGCACGAGCTGACGTGGAGCCTCGTCAGGGACGCCCCGGACGGACTCGCCCTGCGGGAAATTCCCGATCATCGCGTCGATTAGGGGCGATAGGTACGTCCGCACCGATAGCTCCGTAAAATGAACCGACTGGCATAGCCTCTCGTAGAGCACCTCCACGCTCTTTCATACCGTGCGTCATGACGCCCCCCTGAGTCAGGGATCATGCCGGCATATGCCTTTAATCGACTCAATTACTTGATTGCCGATACAGATCCCGCTTGTTCCTAGATAATCGCCCTTCGCTTGACAGGATCGCGGCCGGACGATAGACCGTATATATGGCACTACCCCGAAGATCCGAGCCCCCCGACGCCGGCTTGATACCTCGGCCCCGCTCTTTCGCGTACCTGCCCGGGGCCTACAAGCCGCGCGCCGGCGCGACGCTCTCGGCCGACCCTACGTTCGCGGCCGAGGCCGCCTGGGGCATCGAGGCGCTATCGAGCGCCTTCACCGTCCGTTTCGCGCCCGGCGCGCCGGGCAAGGGGGACGTCCGCGTCGTCCGCGCCCGCGGCCTCGGGGCCGAGGGATATAGGCTGGAGATCAAGACGGCCGGCGTGCGAGCCGAGGCCTCGGAGCCCGCGGGGGCTTTCTACGCGCTGCAGACATTACGGGCCCTGGCGCTTATATGGGGCGACAGGGCCCCCGCGTGCCGCGTGGAGGACGAGCCCCGCTTCGCCTGGCGCGGGTACATGCTGGATACGGTCCGCAACTACTTCGAGCCGTCGTTCGTCAAGCGCCTTATCGACCTGGCGGCATTACACAAGCTTAACCGCTTCCACTGGCACCTGACCGACGACCAGGGCTGGCGGATGCCCGTGCGCTCGCACCCGGAGCTGGCCGAGACCGCCGCCAAGAAGGTGGACCGCCGCTACCTGCCGCACGTCGAGCGCACGCTCGTGTATAGCGAGGCGGCTATAGCGGACGTGCTCGCGTACGCGGCCGAGCGACACGTCCTCGTGATCCCGGAGATAGAGATGCCCGGCCACGTGACCGCCCTCCTGTCGGCCCATCCCGAGTACTCGTGCGCCGGGGGCACGTTCGAGCCGGAGGACCGCTTCGGCATCTTCCCGGACGTGCTATGCGCCGGCAGCGACGAGGCCCTCGGGTTCCTGGGCGACGTCATGGACGAGACCGCGCGCCTCTTCCCGGGGCCGATAGTCCACTTCGGGGGCGACGAGGTGCCCGTAGAGCGCTGGGCCGACTGCCCCCGATGCCGCGCGCGGATGGAGGCGGAAGGCGTGCCCGACGTAGCGGCGCTCCGCGGCTGGTTCACGAGGAAGGCCGCCGCGATGCTCGCGGAGCGGGGAAGGCGGGCCGCGGGCTGGGACGAGGTCGTCGAGGGCGCGGTGCCCTCTGACGTCGTCGTGCTCGCTTGGCGCAGCGCCGAGCGCGGCCTCGAGGCGGCGCGGGCCGGGCACGACGTCGTCATGTGCCCCGGCGCCAAGGCCTGCTACCTGGACCACAAGCACCTCGACTCGCCGGACGAGCCCGGGCACCTCGGCGTCAGCACGGTGCGCGACTCGTACGCCTTCGAGCCCCTGGCCGGCTTCGACGCGGAATCCGCCGGGCGGGTGCTGGGCGTGCAGGGCAACCTGTGGACGGAGATCATGTACTTCGGCCGGCAGGTCGAGTACATGGCCTTCCCGAGGCTGTCCGCGCTGGCCGAGACGGGATGGACTCCCGCGGCCAGGAAGGGCTTCGAGGGCTTCTCCCGGCGCCTGCCGTACTGGGGCCGGGCCCTGGACAGGCTAGACGTGGCTCGCTACCGCGGCCCGCTCGGCTGACGCGAGCGGGCCCGCTACGAGCCTAGGGCCCCGGACCGCCTGAGCGGCGCCGGCCCCGACTAGCCCTGGACTGGAGCGTCCTCGCTAGGCTCGAACATCTTGTGGACGCTGGCCCAGACGTCGGCCTGCTCGTCCTCGGTGAGGGACGCCTCCTCCTCGCGCCACGTTATCAGCTCCTCGGGTATCTCCGCGAGGAAGGGCGAGGGCACGCAGTCCACCGGCATGGCGTTGCGGCGGCGCTGCTTGCAGGCGGTTATGAGGAGGCGCTTCCGCGCCCGCGTGATGGCGACGTAGAAGAGCCTGCGCTCCTCCTCGACGTTGCCGTCGCCCTCCTCCAGGGAGCGGGCGTGGGGAATGAGGCCGTCCTCGCAGCCGGCGACGAAGACGACGTCGAACTCGAGGCCCTTGGCCGCGTGTATCGTCATCAGGTTCACCTTGCCCGAGTCGTCCTCCTCCTTGTCGTCGCGCGTTATGAGCGATATGCGGTTGAGCCACGCGAACAGGCTGGGATCCAGGTTGTCGGGATCCTTCTCCCAGGTCTCGATGCCCTTGATGAGGCTCTCGACGTTGAGGAATTTCCACTTCGCGGCCTTGTCGTTATGCTGGTTCTCGGATACGAGGTAGCCCCAGTAATCGATGGTGTCGACGAGCTTGCGGACCTTGGCGCCGAGGTTGCGCCGGCCGAGGAGCTCCTCGCGCTCGTACTCGAGCAGGGTAAGGAAGGAGTCTATGTCCTGCCTGACGCGCTCGGGGAAGTCGATGTCCGGGTCGGTCCTGACGAGCTGCATGGCGCCCCGCGTGGAGCAGCCGTGCCTCTTGGCGATGGCCGACAGCATCTCCAGGGCCCGCCTGCCTATGCCCCGGCGCGGCACGTTGGCTATGCGTATCAGGTTGATGTCGTCCTCCGGGTTGGCTATCACCCGGAGGTACGAGATGATGTCCTTTATCTCCTTGCGCTGGAAGAAGCTCGTGCCGCCGGACACCTTGTACGGGAGGTCGGCGGCGAGGAAGGCCTCCTCGAGGTGGCGCGTCAGGTTGTTGGTCCGGATGAGCACGCCGAACTGATCGTAGTGGAGTCGATCCTTGAGCTTGATCTCCTTGATGGCCCGGGCGATGAACTCGCCCTCCTCTATCTCGCTCTCCGGCGCGTAGACCTCTATCTGGGCGCCCCCCTCGTTGGGGCTCTCCAGGTCCTTCTCCTTGCGGTTGGAGTTGTTCTGGATGACGCTGTTGGCCGCGTCGAGTATCGTCGTAGTCGAGCGGTAATTGCGGTACAGCGTCACCTCCCGGCGGGAGGGCCAGTCCTTCTCGAAGTTGGTGATGTTCTCGAAGTTGGCGCCGCGCCACGAGTAGATCGACTGGTCGTCGTCGCCCACCACGCATATATTGTCGCGGGACAGGAGCCTCATCAGGCGGTACTGCTGGAGGCTGGTGTCCTGGAACTCGTCAATCATGATGTAGCGGTAGTGGTCGCGGTACTCCTCGCGGGCCTCGGGGAAGTCCTCGAACACCGCTATTGGCAGGCCGATGAGGTCGTCGAAGTCGACGGCGTTGTAGGCCTTGAGGGCGGCCTGGTACTCGTCGAAGACCTTCTCGTAGCCGTCGTCGGCGCCTTCCCAGTTCTTGCGGCCCGTCTTGACGTCGGAGAAGACGAGGCCGGCCTTCTGGACGTCGAACGACTCGGGCTTGAAGCCCATCTCCCTCCCGCAGTCCTTGATGAGCTGGTTGCGGTCGACCTCGTCGTAGATGGAGAAATTCTCCCTCCAGCCGAGGCGGTGTATCTCCTTACGGAGTATCTTGACGCCGAACGAGTGGAAGGTGCTGACGGTCAGGTTCTGGAGCTTCTTGCCCGTGACCGAGCGGACGCGCTCGGACATCTCCTTGGCGGCCTTGTTGGTGAAGGTCAAGGCCAGGATAGCCGACTGGGGGATTCCCCGTTCGAGCATGTACGCGGCGCGATAGGTGATGACGCGCGTCTTGCCCGAGCCGGCGCCCGCGATGATGAGCACGGGGCCCTCGATGGCCGTGACGGCCGCGTACTGCTCGGGGTTGAGTTCGGATTCGTAGTCTAGGTGCATGCGGCGGCGCTAGACTCTCTTTATGAACAGCGAGAGGGCCTCTACGCCGAACCCGACTACTAGCGAGACTATCACGCCCGAGACGAGCACGCCCGCGGCGACGGCGAGCATCGTCTTCTTCCTGTCCATGCCGAGTATCCACGCTCCCAGGACGCCCGTCCACGCCCCCGTGATGGGCAGGGGAACGGCGACGAAGAGCATGATGCCGAGGTAGCCGTACCGCTCCACCTTCTCGTGGACCTTGGCCCTCGCCTTGGCGACGAAGCGGTCGAAGACGCGGGCGTAGAAGCCCCATCGGTAGAACAGCTTATGGA
>JAHIWG010000077.1 GCA_018816345.1 Spirochaetota bacterium
GCAGCCGTGCCGGCGATCGCCAGCACGGCCAGGCCGAGCGCGCGTAACAGGAGCCGTAGGACGGCGGCGTCGACTAGTACCGGCGCCGCTCCGGAGGAAGCGTTCAATAGCTCGAGGAAGCCGTTAGCGCTAGGCATGCAGCGAGTAGCCGACGCCCCGGACGGTCACGATCGAGGGCCCCGAACCGGCGCCCCCGCCCAGCTTCTTCCTCAGGTTCCTTATGTGCACGTCGAGGGCCCTTCCGGCCTCCGGCCCCGCCTCGGGATCGCCGACGAGCTCGGCGCGCCTCACCGTCCTGCCCGTCGCCTTGACCAAGGCCGAGAGGATGGAGAATTCCGTCGGCGACAGCGCGAGGGGCTCTGAACCGAGCCTGGCGGAATGCCCGGCTACGTCTACTGACAGCGCCCCGGCGGAGAGCGCTTCCGGTTCCGCGCCGAGCCTGCCGCGCCGGAGCACGGCCTCTATCCTCGCGATCAGCTCGCGCAGGCTGAACGGCTTGGTCACGTAGTCGTCGGCCCCTATCCCCAGGCCTATCACCTTGTCGCTCTCCTCGCTCTTGGCGGTGAGCATGATGACGGGGATCCCGGCCGTGGCCGGGTCCCGCCTCAGCACCCGGCAGACCTCGAGCCCGCCGAGGCCCGGCAGCATCAGGTCGAGCAGGATCAGGTCGGGGCGCTCCCTCGTCGCGGCGGCGAGGACGAGCGCGCCGTCTCCGACGGTACGGGTCTCGAAGCCGTTCTGGCCGAGGCTCATGGAGAGGAGCTCGACGATGTGGTCCTCGTCCTCGACGAGGAGGATCTTCCGCGCTGCGGCCGTGCCCATGGCTAGATTATGGCCAGCTTACCGATCGCCAGGTTGGCGCCGGTCTCCTTGTCGAAGACTACGCACCCTTCACCGTCGAACCCGAAACCGACCTCACCGTCCGCCTCGTAGTCGATGGATCCGAATACGACCGAGGTCAGGAGCTGGTCCCCCGAGCGGAGCTTCACGACCGTCTCCATACCGGAGGGAAGGGCGGCGTAGACCCTCGCCCTCCCCTTGCCCGTCTCGCCTATACGCACGAACTCGGGCCGAATACCCATGACTATGGGTTGGTCGTCGCGGAGCGTGATGCTTCCAGAGACCGGGGAGAACAGCAGGTCGAGGCCCGATACCGACATCTTGATCTCGTCGAGATTCACGCCTCGGCCGACTCCCTCCAGGAAGTTCATCGTCGGGCTGCCGACGAAATCCGCGACGAAGAGGTTGGCGGGGTTGTGGTACACCTCGAGCGGCGGCGCGTACTGCTGGAGCACGCCCTCCTTCATCAGGCAGGTCCGAGTCGACAGGGTCATCGCCTCCAGCTGGTCGTGCGTCACGTAGACGAAGGTCGAGTCCGTCTCGGCGTGCAGCCGCTTGAGCTCGGAGCGCATCTCGGTACGCAGCTTCGCGTCCAGGTTCGACAGCGGCTCGTCCATGAAGAGCACCTTGGGCCCCGTCGCAAGGGTACGGGCGATGGCGACGCGCTGCTGCTGCCCGCCGGATAGCTCGCTCGGGTAGCGCTTGCCGAATTGATCTATCTTTAGCGTCGCGAGCAGCTCGGCCACGCGCGACCGTATGCGCTCCTTATCCCACTTGAGGTTCTCCAGCCCGAAGGAGATGTTCTGCTCGACGGTCATATGGGGCCAGAGCGCGTAGTTCTGGAACAGGAAGCCGACGTCGCGCTTATCGGGGGAGACGTCGACGCCCCGCTCCGAGGAGAAGACCGTCTTGCCGTCTATGAGGATCTCTCCCTCGGTCGGCGTCTCGAGCCCGGCTATCATGCGCAGCGTCGTGGTCTTTCCGCATCCGGACGGCCCCAGCAGGGTCACGAAGTCTCCGTCGCCTATGACCATGGAAAGGTCGTCGACCGCGACGAATTTCCCGAAGCGCTTCGAAACGTTCTTGAGTATTATCTCGGGCATGTCATCCTCCGATTCCCTTGTCTATCGACGCGCCGGTCGCCTTGTTTATCACCGTATTGAATACGAGCACGATGAGGACTATGAGCAGGTTGATCGCGTTGGCGTACTGGTTCCAGCCCTTCTCGTTGTACTGGAAGAGCATCGTCGTCAGCACCCGGTTGGCCGGGACTATGAGCAGGACGAATAGGGCCAGCTCGCGCATACACGAGATGAACGGCAGGAGGTAGCCCGAGAGGAAGCTCGACTTCTGGATAGGGAAGATGATCCTGGTCATGCGCTTCCACCACGGGATGCCGACGATCAGCCCGGCCTCCTCTATCTCGTTGCTAAGCTGCAGCATGGCGTTCATGCCCGCCCTCGACGCGAACGGCAGGTACTTGACCGCGCCCACGAGCACGAGGAGCGCGAACGACCCGTACAGCGACGGTATGAACAGGTTGCGCTTGGCGAACATGGACAGGTATATGGCCGCGAACGCCATCGACGGCATCAGGTACGGGAAGAACGCCAGGTTGTTGACGAGCGAGGCCAGCTTGGTGCCTCGGGCCTTGACGACGGCGTAGCCGGTCAGCGCGCCCACAGTCCCGGCGACGAAGGCCACGACTACTGACAGCTTCACGCTGTTCCACAGCCCGAGGTAGATATACTTGTTAAGGAGGATACCCGGCTCGCCGCCGCCTATGTCCTCGCTGCCCTTGCCGACCCAGAACTGGAGCGTCAGGTTCTTAAGGGAGTAGTCGCCGGGCGCCATGATGAACGACTCGATGGCGAACGTAACGAGGGGCAGGATGGCGATGAGCGACACGAAGGCTACGAGCGCTATCGAGATCGGCGCCCTCATGGCCTTGAGCCGGGCGAACGAGATATTGGAGCTCTTGCCGGTCACCGTCGTGAACGACTTGCGCTTGCCTATTATCCATTGGTTGATCATGAGGATGCCCGTGCCTATGACTATCATCACGAGGGCCATGATATAGCCGTAGCCCGGGTTGAGCCCGTTGAGGGTGCGGTATAGCTGGGTCGTCAGCACCTGGAACCGGACCGGCGTGCCTAGGAACGCCGGGACCGCGAAGGCGCTCATGCAGCTCGAGAACACGAGCAGGAAGGTCGAGAGCACGGCGGGCATCACGATGGGCAGCGTGATGCGAGACAGTATCTTGAGCCGGCCCGCCTTGAGTATCACCGCCGCTTCCTCCAGGTTGGCGTCCATATTACGGAGTATACCGCCTATCAGGATGTACGCGAACGGCGCGTAATGCAGGCCCAGCACGACGACTATGGGAAAGGCCCCGTAGGCGAACCAGTCGGCCGTCTCGATCCCCGTGAGCGCAGTGAACAATCCGGGGGCGCCGCCTATCAGCCTGTTCCTGAAGAAATTGAGCCATGCCATGGCGAGCGTCCAGGAGGGCATGATGTACGGGAAAATGAACACGGTCGAGACGAACGGCTTCCATCGCATGTCGCTACGGGTGACGAGCCACGCCACGCCGCCGCCCAGCCCTATGGCTATCAGACAGCTCCACAGCGACACTCGGATCGTATTCCACAGCGGCTTATAGAACAGGTTCATGCTCGTCTCGCCGTCGGAGAACACCTTCTTCCAATGGAAGAAGGTCAGGTCGCCCATCTTGGAGCCCTTCACGCTCATGATCTCCGACGGATGGACTACGACCGTATCCTTAAGGAGCGATAGCAGCGGGAGTAGCGTCAGGAACGCGAGGGAAACCGCCAGGATAGTGAGGATGACGTTATGCGGCTTCCTGAAGAAAAAACGGACGCGGTTTCCTAGTGTCATGGTATAGGATTTCCTTCTCGCGGGACTGCCGGGGCCGTCCCGCGCGCGAGGCCGTCCCGCGCGGCGCCGCCCGGGCGGCGCGAAAGCGCGGGCGAAGGGCGCGGAGCGCGCGAGCGTATCAGGCCCGCGCCCCCTTGTACGAGTCGCCCTACTCCGTCAGTAGGTGATGTTGTTGACGAACTCCTCGACCGCGGCCCTGTTCTCGAACAGGTACTGAGGATCCTCGGGCACGAGCCTCGTTGCCCAGAACGACACCGGCTGGTCGTCGTCGTTCACGGGGATCGTGGGGTTGGAGGAATACGAGCCCACGTCCTTGGACCAAGGCTTGAATCCCTCGGCGGTGAGCAGGTACTCGATGAAGAGCCTCGCCGAGGCGGGATGGGCGGCGTTCTTCGTGAGCATCACGAACGCCGGGTAGATGAAGCCGGAGAAGGGCGCGACCTCGGTCATAGGCTCGAGCGCGAGGTTCTTCTTCGCGTCGAAGCGCTTCTTCGAATAGACGAAGAGGCCCATCGTGGTCTGGGGCTGGCCCTTGATGCCTATGTTCTCGGAGATGGTCGTGTCGCTATTGCCGAGCACCAGGCCGTTCTGGAAGAAGCGCTTGATCCACTCGTAGCCCGCGTTCTTGGTGGTCAGCGCGAGCTTCTTCCCGTACAGGTCCTGGTACGCCTTGTCGAGCTTAGCGCTCCACTCCGGGGAGGTGATCATCGTCAGGAAGTTGGCGTTCACGCCCTCCGCCTTGGGGTCCTTGAACTGGACGAGCCCCTTCCACTTAGGCTCGGTAAGCTCCCACACGTTCTTGATGACGGGCGCCGTGGAGCGCTCGCTATTGAATATGAAAACCTTGTTTATCAGCTGGAACGTCAGCGGGTTCTGGTACTGCGCGGGGATAATGGACTTCATCGACGGGGGGACGTAGTTAGTCAGGAAGCCCGGGGCGATCAGCTGGCCGTAGACCCGGCCCGAGTCCTGGCAGATGACGAAATCGGCGCCCTGGATGCCGCCGCCTACTTCCTTGCTCACCTTCTCGATGAGCTCGCCGTCCTTCAGGTTGGAGGCCTCGACCTTGATGCCGTACAGCTTCTCGAACTCGGTCGCCGCGCCGGCGATGCGGGACGTTATAGAATATACTACGACCTTGCCCTCGGCCCGGGCCGCCGCGACGAGCTCGTCGTGGGTCATGGCCTTCTCGGCGGGGGCCGCGCCCGACGATCCCTCTTTCGTTCCCATGGCGAATACGCTCATAGCCGTCGCCGTTAACAACGCGACGATTATCATCTGCTTCTTCATGCGACCCTCCGTTCCTTAAGGAAATGTTAAGACGTTCTTAACCTTAAGTTATGATATTAAATCTGTCAACTATTTATTGCGTCATGCCCGCTAGGGGGGATGACGGTTTCATGAAAAAGGCTCAAAAAAAAAGTTGACGGGGCCCTTGAATCGTGGTACTAACAGTAATGGCCATGTCACTAATATGACCATTACCCCACGATTCACTAGGAGGCAGCCCGTGACGCAGGAAAAGAAACAGAGGAAGCCGGTATTCTACCGATTCCTCGATTGGGTAGAGAGGACGGGCAATAAGCTACCGCATCCGTTCATGATGTTCGTGATACTGATGGTCGCCGTCATCGCGCTCTCCGCGATCCTCTCGATGTTCAAGATCGAGGTCAAGCATCCGGCCAAGGACTCCATGGTCGCTATCAGGAGCCTCCTCTCGGGCGAGGGCATCAAGTACATGTTCATCGACCTGACGAAGAACTTCGTCGGGTTCGCCCCGCTCGGGCTCGTGCTGACCATGATGCTGGGCATAGGCCTCGCCGAGCAGGTCGGCCTCATGAACGCGATGATGAAGCGGTTCATCCTAGGCGCGCCCAAGCAGCTCCTCGTCCCGATCATCATGCTCGTAGGCATCTGCGGGAACATAGCCTCCGACGCCGCCGTGATAATCATCCCGCCGCTGGCCGGCATGATCTTCTACGCGGCCAAGCGCAACCCGCTCGTCGGTATCGCCGCCGGCTACTCCGCCGCGTGCGCGGGCTTCACCGCCAACCTGATAATAGTCGGGACCGACGCGCTCCTCGCCGGCATCACCCAGGAAGCGGCCAAGATCATCGACCCGTCGATCCTGGTCAACCCGGCGGTCAATTACTTCTTCATGATAGCCTCTACGCTCATCCTGACGGTCGTAGGCACCTGGGTGACGACCTCCGTCGAGAAGAAGATGGGCCCCTACACCCCCAAGGCCGGATTCGCCGTGCAAGAGACCAGCATGGAGATCACGCAGGCGGAGAAGAAGGGCCTCAGGCTCGTGGGCGTCGCGACGCTCGTCTACTGGGCGGCCGTCGTGGCGGCGCTCTGGCCCAAGACCTCGGTATTCAGGAATCCCAAGGGCGGCCTCGTCCCCTCTCCCTTCCTGTCAGGCATCATCGCCTTCATATTCCTCTGGTTCGTGCTCATAGGGATCGTCTACGGCAAGAAGACCGGGGCCATCAAGACCGGAGGCGACGTCGCCAAGCACATGACCGCCGCGATGAAGGACATGGCGGGGTACATCGTCCTCGTCTTCGTGATCGCCCAGTTCGTCAGCTACTTCAACTGGTCCAACATGGGCCTCGTGCTCGCGGTCTCGCTCGGCAACCTGCTCAAGGCCTGGCACCTCACGGGCATCCTGATGGTCGTGCTCGTCATACTCTTCACGATGTTCGTCAACCTGTTCATAGGCTCGGGCTCCGCGAAGTGGGCCCTGCTCGCCCCGGTATTCGTGCCGATGTTCATGATGCTAGGCTACTCGCCCGCCTTCGCGCAGGTGGCGTACCGGATCGGCGACTCGACGACCAACGCCATCTCTCCCCTGTTCCCGTACTTCCCGATACTGCTCGGCTTCCTGCGCCGCTACGACGAGGACGCGGGCATAGGCACGGTGATGGCGATGACCATACCGTACGCCCTCGTGTTCGGCCTCGTATGGATAGCGCAGATAATCATCTGGATGGTGTTCAAGCTGCCCCTGGGCCCCGGCGCGGGCGTCTTCATGTAATCCGTCCTCCGGTACGGAACGGGCGGGGGCGCCTCGAGCGCCCCCGCCTCTCCGCACCCGCGGCGATCTCTCGGAACCTTTCAAGCAACAACCACCATACGCGACGCGGAGGCGCCCAGCAATGTCAGCCAGTACAACCATCGAGCAACGAGTCAACGACGCCCTGCCCTGGATAGTCGATATACGCAGGGAGATACACAGGAACCCGGAGCGTAGCGGCCAGGAGACCAAGACCCAGGCTCTCGTCGTAGCGAGGCTTAAGGAGCTAGGCGTCGAGGTCAAGACCGGTTTCTACGGCACGGGCGTCTCGGGCGTCATCCGCGGCTCGCGGCCGGGCCGGACCGTAGGCCTCCGCTTCGACATGGACGCGCTCGAGATGCAGGAGCTGAACGAGCACGAGTATAAGTCCGCCGTGCCGGGCATGATGCACGCCTGCGGCCACGACGGCCATACGGCCATGGGACTCGGGGTCGCGAGGGTGCTCATGGGCATGCGCGACGAGCTGGCGGGGACGGTCAAGCTCGTATTCCAGCCGGCCGAGGAGGACGCCCAGTCGGGCGGCGGAGCCCAGTACATGATCCGCGACGGCGTCCTCTCCGACCCCTCCGTCGACGCCATGGTGGGCATGCATCTCTGGCCCGACCTCGAGCTCGGTTCCGTCGGCACGAAGCCGGGCGCGATGATGGCCGGCTCCGACCCGTTCATCATCACGGTCAAGGGCAAGGGCGGCCACGCCTCCCTGCCCCACCGGACCGTCGACCCCATCTACATAGGCAGTCAGATAGTCTCGTCCCTCCAGAGCGTAGTCTCCCGGAACGTCGATCCTTTCGAGGCCGCCGTCGTGACCGTGGGCGTATTCCAGGGAGGCTCGCGCTACAACGTCATCCCGGAGACCGCGACCATCCAGGGCACGGTCCGCAGCTTCGACGAGGGCGTACGCATGCTCGTGCGCGACCGCGTCATAGCCATAGCGGAGAAAACCGCGGAGGCGCTCGGCGGGTCGGCCGACGTCGACTACCGGCTGACTTACCCCCCCCTGGTCAACGACCCCGGGATCTACGCGATAGTCAAGGCGAGCGTGGCGACGGAGCTTGGAGCGGAGAAGTACGTCGAGGTAGCGAGGCCGGCGCCCGGGGGCGAGGATTTCGCGTTCTTCGCCAAGGCGGTCCCCTCGGCCTACCTCTTCCTCGGCTATCGCAAGCCCGGGGAGACGCCGGTGCAGCCGCACAATCCCCGCTACGACTTCGACGAGGCCGCGCTCGGCGTCGGCGTCAGGACCATGGTCCGCTGCGCGCTGGACCTCGGAAGGGGCGAGTGACCATGGGCGTCGACCTCGAGCGGATCGCCGCGGGCCTCGTAGCCGACAGGCGGGCCTTCCATAGCCACGCCGAGAGCGGCTTCACGGAATTCTGGACCGCCTCGAGGATAGCGGGCGCGCTCGGGGAAGCGGGCTACGACGTCCTCGTAGGCAGGGACATCATGGACCCTAGCTCGATGATGGGCCTGCCGTCAGCCGAGGTCCTCGACGCCTGCCTCGAGCGCGCCATAGCTGAAGGCGCGGACCCCGCTACGGCGCTGGCGATGCGGGGCGGGTTCACGGCCGTAGCCGGCGTGCTGCGGAACGGTCCCGGGCCCGTCGTCGCGTTCCGCTTCGACATCGACGCAGTGGACGTCCAGGAATCCGCCGATCCCGACCACCCGCCGGCCCGGGACGGCTTCGCGTCGGCGCACGACGGCGCCATGCACGCCTGCGGCCACGACGGGCACGCCGCTATAGGCCTGGCCCTCGCAAGGCTGCTCGCCGAGGACAGGGCCGAATGGGCGGGCACGGTAAAGCTCGTATTCCAGCCCGCCGAGGAAGGCGTCCGGGGAGCCAAGAGCATAGTCGAGAGCGGCTTCCTCGACGACGCGGACTTCATGGTCGCGGGCCACCTCGGCGTAGTGCCCGACGGCGAGGGAAGCTTCTACTCCGGCGTCGGCGGCTTCCTCTCGACCACGAAGCTGGACATACGCTTCACGGGGCGGTCGGCCCACGCGGGCATGAACCCCGAGTCGGGCCGCAACGCGCTCCTGGCGGCGGCGTCGGCGGCCCTGCATATCAGCGGCATACCGAGGCACTCCGCGGGGGCCACCCGCGTAAACGTCGGCAGGATAGCCGGCGGCTCGGGACGGAACGTCATACCGGGAGAGGCCTTCCTCGCGCTCGAGACGCGGGGAGAGACGTCCGCCCTGAACGAGTACATGGCCGCGGAAGTCGCCCGGGTAGCCGAGGGCATAGGAGCAGCGTACGGCGTCTCGACGCAGCTGTCAAAGGCTGGCGAGGCGATAGGAGCCGAGAGCGACCCGGGCCTCATGGCGATAGCCGCGGCCTGCGCCGCCGAGGCTGGCTACGCGAGGGTCTCCGGGGAGCCGCTGCCCCTCGGAGGCAGCGAGGACTATAGCTTCATGATGGACAGGGTGACGCGGCGCGGGGGCAAGGCCGTCTACGTCGTCTTCGGCGCGAGGCTGGCCGACGCCCACCACGCGAGGCGCTTCGACTTCGACGAGGGGGCGATGCTGCCCGCCGTCCGGACCCTCTTCCTGATGGCGCGGCGCCTGTCGCGGGGCGCGATTGCCGCTCCGGCCCGCTTCGCGTACAATCGTCAGCCTATGCGCCTCCCCCGGATCGGATAGGGCCGCGAGGCCGGGCGCGAGGCCAGGAGTACCATGAGAACGCGGATCGGGCTTATAGGCCCTAAGGATTCCATAGAACGGGTTTTACTCGCCTCCTCCAGGTTCGAGAGCAGGGTGGAATTCGTCATCGGGCAGTACGCCTCGAAGGAAGAGAGCGTCGAGCTAGCGCGCGGGCTCAAGGACAGGGTCGACGTAATCCTGTTCACCGGCGTCATCCCCTACCTTATAGTCACGCACGCCAACGTCACCGACAGGCCCTGCCTCTACCTGCCGCGCATCGGGACGAGCGTCGTCAAGGGGCTCTGGCAGATGCGCAACGAAGGCGTCCGGTACGACCGCATCAGCATCGACTCCATAGACCGAGAGGCAGTCGTGGAGATCGCCGAGGAGCTCGGCTTCGCCTTCGAGTCGCTCGAGGTAGTTGACTACGAGGAAGGCACGTCCTACGAGGACCTGGCCGACTTGCACGCCGCGCTCCACGCATCCGGGCTCGTCGACGCGTCGCTGACGGGCCTCACCAGGACGCACGCTATACTCTCCGGGCGCGGTCTGCGGAGCTACAAGATATACCCCACGAAGCATATAATCCGAGACTCGGTACAGAAGGCCATATACGTCGCGGAGGCCAATAAATTCAAGGCCTACCAGATAGCCGTGATGATCCTCAAGCTCCGGGGAGAGGGCCGGGCCCTCGCCTCGGAGTACGAATTCCTCAGGCTCAAGAACGCCTTCGAGCGAGTGCTCATAGACTTCGCCAAGGGCATACTAGGATCGGTATTCCCCTCCGGCCGGGACGAGTTCATCCTGTTCACCACGAGGGGCACGATGGAGGACGACGCCGGGCTCGAGTCCCTGTTCCGGGCGTCTGAACAGGCCGGGATAGACTTCTGCGCGGGGCTCGGCTACGGCGGCACGGCCTTCAACGCGGAGGCCAACGCGCGCAAGGCGCTCAACCGATCGCGCTCGGTAGCCGGCTGCAACCTGTTCTCCGTCGACGTCGACGGGCTCATCGAGGGCCCCGTCTCGACGTCGCTGCGCAGCCTGAGCTACAGCATCTCCGAGACGGACGAGGACGTCCGCGCCGCCGCCGCCGAGACGGGCCTGAGCGCCGCCTACGTCACCAAGATAAGGGCCCTCGTCAGGATGACCGGGAAGAGCCGCTTCGACGTCGAGGAATTCGCCGCGGGCCTGGATATTAGCGAGCGTAGCGCCCGGCGCATACTGCAGGGCATAGCGGAAGCGGGCCGGGCCGACATAGTGGCGCTGGAGAGCAGGGCCAAGACGGGGCGCCCGCGCCGCCTCTTCGAGCTCAGGCTCTAGGGCCAGCCTCGTCTATCGGGCGTTTCCATGTTAAAATGCCCCAAAAGGAGTACTGCATGGAACTACGCGACCTGGAACCCAAGCCCGTCTGGCGGCATTTCCTAACTATATGCTCGATCCCCCATCCCTCGCACCATGAACGGGCCCTCGCCCTGGCCCTCCTCGATTGGGCTAAGTCCAAAGGCATCGAGGCGAGCATCGACGCCGAAGGCAACGTCGCCATGCGCAGGGCCGCGAGCCCGGGCAAGGAGGGCGCGAGAGGCGTCATCCTGCAGGCGCACCTCGACATGGTGCCGCAGAAGGCCTCTGGCTCGCCCCACGACTTCGAGCGCGATCCTATCCTCCCTCGCCTGGACCCCTCCGACCCCGCGTGGGTCGTGGCGACAGGCACGACGCTCGGGGCGGACAACGGCATAGGCGCGGCCATGGCGCTGGCGCTGCTCGAGGACGATACCCTGGTTCGCGGCCCGCTCGAGTGCCTCTTCACGGTTAACGAGGAAGACGGCATGTCGGGCGCCCGCGCCATAGAGCCGGGGCTGCTCTCCGGGGAGATCCTCTTGAACCTCGACGGCGAGGTTGATTCCGAACTGACCATAGGCTGCGCCGGCGCCATCAGGACGGCCGCGTCGCTCTCCTACCCGACCGTCCCCGCCGCCGACGGCTTGGAATGGTTCGAGGCCAGGGTAGAGGGCCTCCTCGGCGGCCACTCGGGCGTCGACATCGACCGAGGCAGGGCCAACGCCACGCTGTCCTTAGTCGCCCTCCTGGCCAACGCGCGGGAGCGCCTGCTCGTCGAGTCGATCTCCGGCGGCACGGCCGCCAACGCCATCCCCCGCGAGGCGAGGGCCGTCGTAGGCCTGCCGCGGGAGCGGGCCGCCGCCTTCAAGGCGACCTTCGCCGCGGAGGCTACCGCCGTCAGGATATCGCTCGGCGACAAGGACCCGGGCTTCTCCGCCGTCCTCGCCCCCTTGCCGCCCTCCGCCGCGCGGCCCAAGGAGGCCCTCGGCCCGGACGGCGTCGAGTCGATGCTCGCTATCCTAGGCGCCCTGCCCAACGGCCTCGTAGCCATGGAGCCCGACATGCCCGGGCTTATAAGGACGTCGCTCAACCTAGGCAAGCTAGCCGGATCCGCCTCGGGCGGCCGCTTCGCCCTGGAGACCGTGGTCATGATACGCAGCTCGTCGGACCCCGAGAAAGCGGCGCTCGGCACGACGGTCGAGAAGAGGCTTGACGGGGCGCTTGACCACGGCTGGGTCGTTTCGCAGAAGCGGCTCGCGGAGTCCCCGGCCTGGAGCCCTAACCCCGCCAGCCCGCTCCTGGGCGCGGCCAAGGCGGTCTACAAGGAGCTGTTCGGCAAGGACCCGACGGTGACCTCAACCCACGGGGGCCTCGAGACCGGGCTCTTCCGGCCGCGCTTCCCCTCCTGGGACATGGTCTCTCTCGGGCCGACGATACGCTTCCCGCACTCGCCCGACGAGCGCCTGGACATAGGCTCGGTCGAGCGCTCGTACCGCTTCGCGCGGACGCTCATAGAGAGGCTGTAGGCTCGGGGCGATATCCTCCCGGCCTACGAGGACCGTAGGATCGGGCGGGAGGCTGCGCTGAGGTCGGGCTCGGAGCCATCGAGCAATAGGACTCCGCTCCGCTAGAAAAGCTCCCCCGCGCGTATGCCGCGCGGGGGAGCCTCGTATCTCGGAGCGAGCGAGCGAGCGGCGGCCGAAGCGACGGCCGTCGTCGCTACAGGTATCTCACCCCGCGGATGCCCGAGATGCCTAGCCCCGGCGTCTCGTTGGGTCTAATCAGGGATTCCTCGAAGACGGCCCCGCCGTCAACGGGGTCCTCGCTGCAGAGCACGGGCCCGTCGAGGTCCACCTTCGTTATGACCTTCTTGGCGGCCGCCAGGTGCACGGCCGCGGTAACGCTGACCTTGGCCTCGAGCATGCAGCCAATCATGCACTCTACGCCGTAGACCTCGGCCAACGCGCAGATGCGTAGGGCGTTGTGTATGCCGCCGGTCTTCATGAGCTTTATGTTTACTATGTCGGCCGCTCGGCGCTCCATGATGACCTGGGCGTCGAGGGCCGAGAAAACGCTCTCGTCGGCCATGACGGGCACCGAGACGTTGTCGGTCACGTGCTTGAGGCCCGTTATGTCGCGGGCCGCCACGGGCTGCTCCACGAGCTCCAGGGCCAGGCCCGCGTCCTCCATGGCGCGTATCAGCCTGACGGCCTCCTTGGGCATCCAGCCCTGGTTGGCGTCTACGCGCAGGGCTACGCCGTAGCCGACCGCTTCCCTAATGGCCTTCATGCGCGCGACGTCCTGCGCGGGGTCCTTGCCGAGCTTCAGCTTGAGGGTCCTGTACCCGAGTCCGACGGCCTCCGCCGCGTCCCGGGCCATCCGCTCGGAGTCGTTGGCGCTGATGGTGATATCGGTGACTATCTCCTTGCGGTAGCCGCCCCATAGCTTGTACAGCGGGACGCCGCACGACCGGCCGAAGAGATCGTAGACGGCGATGTCGACGGCGGCCTTGGCGCTCGTGTTATGCACGACCGAGGCGTCTATCCTGGCCATGATCTCCTCGACGTTATCGACGTCCAGCCCGACGATAGCCTTGCCGATATGGTCGCCTATGGCGCCCAGGATGGCTCCCGTCGTGTCGCCGGTTATGACGCCGGTGGGCGGCGCCTCGCCGTAGCCGACGACGCCCGTATCGGTATGGAGCTCGACTATCACGTCCTCGACGCTCTCCACGGTGCGCAGGGCCGTCTTGAACGGCTTCTTGAGGGGCACTGAGATGCGGCCGAGCCTGACTTCCTTGATGATCATGTATGCTATCCTTCCGCGCCGCCCGGCCTGGACCGGATCTCGGCGAATTTCTTCGATGCGTCCTTGTAGGCCACCGTGATGGCCTTCTGGGACGACCCGTGGTAACGGCGCCTTATCTCTTCCTCCAGCGCCGCGTCGTCGGTTCCCATCGTCCTGCCGGCGAACAGCGAGCGCACGAACTCGTCGGTAGTGCGTATCGTCGACGAGCAGCTCGCGTCCACGATCTTCCCGCTATCGGGAGACACGACGAAGCCTATGTAGAACGATTTATACAGGTTGGTGATGGCGTTCTCGGTATTGGTCTTGGAATTCCCGACAATATAGATGGTCGACCGGTCGTACATATGACGCCTCCTAGTCCCGTTTATTCAAGGCCGCGGAGCTCGGGAGAGCTTATCCCGGGTCCCGCGGCCGGGCGCTATTATAGGATGGAAAGCCGCTTCCCGACGAGGAGCCCTCCGCCGGCGCGGAGGGACGGCCCGCGAGAGGAGCATGTCCCCGCATGGAGCAGTCGATAGAGCCGGAAAGAGTCGCGTTTATTCTCATGGCAAGATCCTCCTAGTAGCGTGTTTCGATTTCTTGGTACGCGGGCATTAGGGTACGTGGTTACGGCGAACGGCGTTTCGTCGCCTTCACCTCCTTCCCATGAGGCCGCGGAGCGGTCCTGGGGGAGGGGCGTACGTTCGTCTCGAGGGGGGACGTAGCCATGTAGACCTCCGTAAACGAGCTGCCAGTAATATCGGCTCGAGGCCGTTTACCGAGCTCCGTTTACGGACGATGCCCGGGAGGGCACCCAAGTAAACCAAGCAGTAAGCCGGATAGGAGAAGATCCGGCGGGCGTAGTATACGATCGTTTCACCGGTCGCGCAACCGCGATCTGGCGGCGGCTACGCCTTGACGGTCGACAGCAGCCGTACCAGGTACTTGCTCCTCATCTGCTCGCTGGCCATCAGCCGCTTGACCGGCGGCAGGCGGAGGATTACGCCGAGGATCGCCGCCATCGCGCGGTGGCTGGAGAGAGCGCCGTTATCGAAGACGAGGTTTTGGAGCTTGCCCCGCTCTATCGCCATGAGCACGGCGCGGTGCGTCGAGTCGACGGGCGTGAATACCCGCTCGGCGCGAGCGCGGAGCGATAGCGCGCCGGTCGGGCAGGCGCGGACGCAGAGCCCGCAGCCAAGGCAGGAATCCTCGCGGACCTCGGCCTTGCGCCGTTTCGGTCGCCTCGGGTCTTCCGCCGATACGAGCGCGACCGCCTCGACGGGGCACGCGTCCACGCACATGCCGCAGCCGGCGCAGCGCTCTATAGCGATGCTCGGCATGTAGTTGGTCGTATGCACCGGGTGCAGCAGGCCGAAGCGGCGCTGCGCGACGAGCGCCTCGCAGCAGCAGCCGCAGCAGTTGCATATGAAGTTGACGCGCCGCTGAACGTTCTCGCCGAACTGCACGAGCCCGCGCTCGTACGCGGTATCGAGGAGGCCCATGCATTCGGATACGCCTACGGCGCGCGCGTGGCCGTGCCTCGTGAGCGATTCCGCCGAGGAGTTGAAGGTCATGCATATATCAAGGGGCGCGTCGCAGGCCCGGCCGAGGTGCGTCATCTTGTGGCGGCAATAGCACATGCCCACGCCGATATGCGAGGCGGTCTTGATCACCTCGCTGGCCCTCTCGTAGTCGAGCACGAGCAGTGCGTTATCCGCCGGCGAGGGCTCGCGGACCGAGGACCGCGCCTCTTTATCGAGGAAGGCGGCTTCTTTCGGGAGCATGGGTTCCTGCACGAACACTCGGCCCAGCTGGGTATCGCCGTCGGTGAACAGGCTCTTTATGAAGTCTTCCTCGACGTTGAGGTACTGGTAGAACAGTTCCGCCAGCGCCTTCTGGTCGAGGTCGCTCCGCATTCGCATCATCGAGAATTCGAAGAAGCCGGCCATGGGCGGCGGCAGGCAGTACGTCGTCTCGCCGTCCCGCTCCGTATCGATGAGCAACGCCCTGCTGGCGAGCTCGTCGAGAGTCTTCTTCGCCTCGGAAGGACTAGTCCTCCATGCCAGGGCGGCCCGCTCCGCTCGGAAAGGCTTTATAGGCAACAGCGAGACGAGTTCCGCCTCCTTCTCGTCGAACAGCACGCGGAGGATGGCGAACAGGAGATCGGAAGGAGGCGCGCCCTGGGGGAACCTGTTCAAGCGCTCCGCCAGCTTCGCGTAGCTGGACTTAATTGACGCGTGAGCCATGCCTGCCTCCTCGTCACGATGAGAGTATAGCGCATCGCGGGCCGTACCGGGCCGGGCGTTTTTACTAGGCCGCGCCCTGGCTTCGTATCCGTTTCCATTATATCTGTATGCATGCCGCGCGAGGGAGGCCGCCTCCGTCGAGGCGGCGAGGCGGCGAGGCGCTACGGAACATGGACGCCTTGGCAGACGAGCCTCAGGCCTCAGGCTCGTCCCTACGGGAACGGGTAGCCGGCATCCGAGAAACCTTCGACCGGCTCGGCGCCCTCACGTCGCGCCTGGACGGCTTGGCCGGGTGCCTCGTCGAGTCGGTCGCCGAGGTCGATGATCTCGCGGCCCGCTTCAAGCTCCTGGGCGAGGATGGCTGACTCAGTACCTCGCCGACAGGATGGGCAGGTACAGCCCTGGCGCGTAGCCCGCCCTAGCGGCCGCGACGGCGGGAACCGGCAGCGGCAGCCCGAACGCCGCGCCCGAAGGGCTCAGCTCGACGAGCGCGCCCGACGGGTTCCCTCTAAGGCCGCCCGGGCCGCCTCTCGATACGTTGCCGACGTTGCGTCCCTCCGTATAGTCGCGGGTCAGCCATAGCGCGGTGGCCGCCCCGGCCAAGGAGCCCGTAAGCATGCCGCCGTAGATGACGCCTGGCGAGTCCGCGCCGAGCACGTACGGCACTCCGAGTCCGAGGAAGGCCCCGAGCACGGAGCCGAGGTGATAGAGCCAGACGCGAGCGCTCGGGAACGGCTCGCTGCCCGACGTCAGCCACGTAGACAGCCCGCCGTACAGGAGGCCACCGGCCACCGAGAGCCCCGCGTAGAGCGACCCGGGGATCGGCGCCTCGGCGTCGGCCGCCGGCGCGGCCCCGAAGACTATCGCCGCCGATACGCCCCAGGTACTGCCCCACAGCGTGCTGGACATGATCATGAAGGAGCGGCCCGAGTTCATGACGATGCCTTCGGTGGCCTTGAGCGCGCCGAAGAATACGAGCGGAGCGGTCAGGAGGGGTAAGCCTATATATAGCCTGATGTTATCGGATCCGAAGGCGAATAGTACCGCGTCCGAGGCGGCCGCGGCGTACACGGTCGCGAAGGTAAGGAAGGCCGCGCGGCCGTCCTGGAGGGCGCGGGTCCTCTCGTCGACGATCTTCTCCTGCCTGATGAGCTTGGCCCTCAGGAAGAACGTGGCGTTCGGCTCCACGGAGACGCGCTGCGACCATGGCTTATAGCCGTCGCTCGACAGCTTGACGTCGTACTTGCCCGCCTTGGGAACCTTGACGACGACCGGCCCGTTGCCTTCGAACAGGCCGTTGACGTATACGCCGACCCCCGGCGGATCGGTCTCGACGCTGATGAACTCGCCTTGGTTCACCTCGATGCCCGGGATGCCGAGTATCTTCTGCGCCGCGACGCGGACGGGCTTTCGCAAGTCCTCCAAGGGGCCTATGAACTCCTCGGTGACTGACCGCGTGACGGTACCCGTCTCTACGTCAACCATGCGAAGGGATATGATGTAGAGCGTTCCGAGCAGGCCTATCCGCCCTACGATGTAGGACTGGGCCCCGGCGAGGCGCCCGACGAGCACGGGATCGCTCGCGTCGAAGGCGTCGGATAGGCGCATTTCCTGTTCAGCCAGCAGGGCGGCGATGTCTCCCCGCTCGACGAGGTCGTGATTCGGGGATATGGCTATCTCCCTCCTCACGAGGTCGGAGAGTATCGCCAGGCCGGATTCGGTCAGGTCGCCCGAGTCGAAGCCGAGGAAGGCCACGCCGCCCGCGGTCCTCTCGGCCGGAACGGCGTCCTCGGGCCAGGCTAGGGTCGCCCCGAGCATAGTCGCTACGAATAGGCAGAGCAGCGTTCTAGGCATCGCGTATTAGGAACGCGCGGCTCTTCTCGGTGCTCCTCGGGCGAACGCCCGAGTCCGCGGCGTTCCATCCCTCCTTCCGGGCGTCGCCGTCCTTTCTATACTATACACCCTCTTCGAACCGATAGCATGGCTTTCGCGCATACTCCCCATCGCGGACGGCGGGGGCTCGCAGGAAGGCTAGGGCCTATGCTCGCTCGCGTAGCGTTCAAGGTATGCGTCGTATACGAGGCGCGCGCGGTCTATCTCCGCGCAGGACTCGACGGCGACGCGGCGCTCCGCTCCCGCTTCCATCGAGGCGGCTCGTAGCGGTTCGAGCGGGGCCTCCTCGCCCGAGCCGCCTGCGCCCACGCTAGCGCCCACGCCAGCGCCCGAGAGCGAACGCACCGGCATGACGCGGCTAGACGTGCTCGTGAGGGCCAGGGAGAAGCCTCCGCCCAGAGCGTCGGCGATGGTCAGCGGGCGTTCGACGGTACGGACGCCGGCCTCCGCCAGGGCCGCTATAAGGGTACGGCGCGTTATTCCCTCGAGGGCGACGGAGGACGGCGGCGTATAGAGGACGTCCGGCTCGCCGCGGCGCGCGTATACGACGTTGGTCCTCGTGCCCTCGGTTATCTCGCCTCGGCCGTTGACGAGGAGCGCGTCATAGCAGCCGAGGCCCGAGGCGGCGCGGTAGGCTATCGTCGACAGTAGCATGGAAAGGCTCTTCGCCGCTGGAAAATGGCGCTCGCCCCGGAAGAGCAGGCAGCGGACGCCGCGCTCGTAGGCCGAGGCGGCCGGTAGGACGGGAGGCAGGAGGAAGGCGTACCAGTCGGCCGGGGAGCCGTCATGGCCTATCATCATCACCTTGACGTTGCATTCTGTAGCGCCGTTATCGCGGAGGAGGAGGCCTAGAGCTTTCGTCATGTCGCCGGGCCGGAGGCTATGCCCTATGCCGAGTATGGCGGCGGAGCGGAGCAGCCTCTCCTCGTGGAACTCGGAGAAGAAGAGCGCGCCACCGCGTACCTTGAGGGTCTCGTAGCAGCCGTAGCCGTAGGTAGCGTCGACGTCGTCGAGCGCGAAGACGGCCTCCGCCGGAGCCGCCAGTTTCCCGTTCCTGATGATGCTCGTCCCTATCATGCTTCCTCCGCGCACTTCATGCGCCGCTCGCCGCCATGACCGTCCCCTACCACGCCACGATCCCTAGACCCTGACCTTCTTCCAATCCCCCCGCCTGTAGTACAGCACGAGTATCAGGGCCTCCACGGCGTCCGAGACGAGGAAGCTGGCCCATATGCCGTGGATCCCGAGGTTCAAGCCGAAGCGGGGGAAGACGTAGACCGACAGGGCCAGGAACGGTATCTGCGCGCCCCATCGGCCCGCTAGCGACGATACGAGGAAGGGCAGGTTATAACCGGATCCCGAGAAGGCGCAGCCGAGGGCTATCGCGAAGCTGACGACGATGAACGAGCCGCCCATGAGGCGTATCATCGAGACGCCCACCTCGATCGTCTCAGCCGAGTCGACGAAGACGCCCATCACCGAGCGGGGAAAGGCTATCGCCAGCCCCATGAGGGCGGTGATGGCGAAGCCGCCGAGCAGGGAGGCCGCACGCGCGGTACGCTCGGCCCGCTCGGGGTTCTCCGCGCCGAGGTTCTGCCCGACGATGGTGCCGCCCCCCGACATCAGGCCGAAGAGCGGCATGAAGACGAGGCCGCCTAGGCGGTTTCCTATGCCGAGCGCGGCTATGGCCGCGGTGCCGTAGAACGCTACGAACTTGGTGGTGACGAGGCCGGCGATCTGGCGCGCCAGCATCTCCCCCCCGCTCGGGAGGCCTATCGAGAGCAGCTTGTGGTCTATCGCGGGGTCGAGGCGAAAGAGGCCGGCCAGCGACAGCCTTACCCTGGTCCTCCCGCTCGCCAGGAGGCCGAAGCCTACCGCGAAGGCTACGGTAATCGATATGACGGTAGCGAGGCCGGCGCCGAACACGCCGAGTCCTAGGCCGCGTATTCCCAGGCCGGGGACGGTCTCGAACATAAGCAGCGGATCGAGGATCGTGTTGAGCACGGAGGCGCCGAGCATTATCCACATCTGGCTCCCCGGGTCGCCGGTGCAGCGTAGCGCCGTGAAGCAGCTGTAGGTGGCGAAGAAGAGCGGCAGGAAGAAAATACGGATACGGCCGTACTCGAGGGCGCTCCGCACGACCGCGGGGTCGGAGCTGAAGAATCGGACCAGGGGCTCGAGCGCCACGAAGAGGACGAGGGCGGCGATGACGGCCATGAAGGCCTTGAAGACTATCGTCTGCTCGACGACCCGCGCCGTCCTCGGCTCGTCGCCGGCCCCGAAGCTCTGCGTTATCATCGCGACCGACGAAACGCCTATGACCTCGTTGAGCACCTCGACGAGCCAGAATATTGAGCTGAACAGCGCCACGCCGGCCACGGCCTCGCCCGAGATGCGCCCTATCCATATCATGTCGACGACGTCGTAGAGGGTCTGCCCTAGCATGCCGAACATCGTAGGCACCGACATGGCCAGGAGGTTCCCGACGACGCTGCCCTTGGTCAGGTCTCTATGCATGCCTTCCGTTATAAGCGGCGGGCTCCCTACGCGTCAATGACGGCCCACGAGGGAGAGGAGCCGGGCCTGAGCTCGAGGACGCGCCGGCAGAACGGCCTGACCTCGTCGGGATCGTGGGTGACGTGCAGCATCGTAGACTCGCCCCTATCCGCGACGGCGTCGAGGACCGAGAGCGCGAAGCGCCGTTGCTCCCCGTCGAGGCCGTGGCAGGGCTCGTCCAGGACCAGCAGCTCGGGCGACTTGACCGCGGCGCGGGCGACGAGCAGGGCCCGCTGCTCCCCGAAGGACAACCGGCCGAAGCGCTCCCGGCCGCGCCCCGCGAAACCGGCGAGGCCGAGCCAGGCGCGCGCCGCGGCGCGCTCGCCGTCGCTCGCCTCGGCGTATAGCCCTATGGAGTCGCGGAAGCCGGAAACGACGACGTCCTCGAGAGGCGACTCGTCCAGGTACCGGTACTCCAGGTGCAGGCGGTACGAGACTATGCCGATGCGGGACTTGAGCTCCCAGACGGACTGGCCCGAGCCGCGCCGCCGGCCGAAGACGCTGACGTCCTCGCGGTAGGCCTGGGGGTTGTCCCCCGTCACCAGCTCGAGCAGGGTCGTCTTGCCGGAGCCGTTCGGGCCCCGGACGAGCCAGTGCTCCCCTCGTCGGACCGTCCACGACAAGCGGTCAAGCACCGCCCGGCCCGACCACGACACGGTGACGTCGCGGAGCTCGACGAGAGGGGTGTCTCCTTGCTCGCCGAGACCCGGCGCGCCGGCCATAGGCCCCCGCGACCGGTACGGCGCGGCCGGCAGAGCGGGCGATGACGGCAAAGCGGGCGCGGCCGGCAGAGCGGGCGATGACGGCGAGGCGGGCGTAGCCGGCGGGCGGGCGATAGCGGCTCGGGACGACTCGTAGGCGGCGCGGGAACCGGCATAGGTTACGGCGCCGCCCGAGACCTCGACTACCAAACCCACTGCTGACGGGACCCGTTCCAGCGCGTCCACGACGACGAGGGCGGGTGTCCCGGGATCGCCCCTCGCCGACGCCTCGGCCAGCGACTCGAGCGTCCCCCGGAGCCGCTCGCGGGACGGGGCGTCAAGGCCCTCGTAGGGCTCGGATACGACGATCAGGGCCGGTCCCGACGAGAGCGCGCGGCACAGGAGGACTCGGCGGCATTCGCCCGTGGAGAGCCGCTTTAGCCCGCGGTCTAGGAAGCTGCCGCTCGAGCCCCCGGCGACGCCGCAGGCGACGACGGCCGGATGCGCCTCGAGGCCGACGCCTCCCGGGAAAAGACCGGCCTCGCGGACGGGCAGACGGGCGGCCAGGTAATCGCGCACGGTCCGCCCCTCGGACAGCCCTCCCTCGACGAAGTCCGAGTCGTCGTCGCGCCGTTCCTCGGCTAAGAGGGCGGCGGCGGCCCCGAAGGACACGACGGCCGCGGCCCCCGCCAGGTCGTTGCGGTAGGCGCCGCCTTCGTTCGGGACGACCGGCAGGCCTCCGGAGAGAGCCAGGGCGAGGGCCTCCTTGCCGCCGCCGCTCGGGCCCACGACGGCCCAGGCCTCGCCCCGAGACAGGCGCAGCGAGGCGGAGCGGAGAGCGGGGCGCATCGCGTCGCCTATCTGGCAGTCATCTATGAGTATCGACGAGCCGTCCATGCGTCCTCCCCGGGCGCCCTTATCGGGCACGCCAGGCGCCGTCGGGATAGGCGCGTTCCAGCAGGGCAGCTATCGCCGCCCTGACGCGCCGGCTCGACTCCGAGCCCGTCTTGGCCTTGCGCATCACGAATCCTATATCGTAGTCGCCGAAGGCGGGTCCTCCGTCGTATATGGCTAGCCCGTCGGCGAACGGCCCGTTCTCCACGACTATGCGAGGCACCAGGGCCAGCCCGAGGCCGAGCCTGGCGAACGCCAGCACCGCCTCGTTGCCGCCCGATTCCGCGGCTATCCTCGGCCGTAGCCCGTGCTCCCTCGACCATCGGTCGAAGCGCTCGCGGGCTATCCCGGCGCGGGGCAGGATCAGCGGCGCCCTCGCGAGAGCCCGGGCCAGCTTGCGCTCGCGCTCCGGAGCGTCGACGGCCGCCGTAGCCGACGGCTCTGGCCCGGAGAGGCCCGGCCCTTCGGAGAGCTCCAGGTCGAGCCTGCCCCACGGCCCGCTCCGCGACGCGACCAGTACCAGGGGGGAGCGCCGTACCGCGTACGAGTCGAGGTCGGAGAAGCCGCCGTCGGGGATGGCCGCCACGGCCAGCTCCACCCGGCCAGTGCGCGCCGCGTCGTCCGCTTCCGCCGGGTCGCCCGTCTCCACCGATAGGCTTAGCTCGGGATGCTCGGCGACGAGCGCCTCGGCGAAGGGCGGCAGCACCGAGTAGCAGGCGGTTACGGAGGCGTAGACCCTGAGGAAGCCTCGGAGCATCCCGTCGCGGGAGCCGAGCCCGAGCCTGAGCTCGTCGCGCCTACGGAGGCTATCCGTCGCGAAGTCGAGGAAGGCCCTGCCCTCCTCCGTCAGTTCGACGCGCCTGGTATCGCGCTCGGCGAGCCTGACGCCCAGCTCCTCCTCGAGGCGGCCGAGGAGACGGCTCAGGCCCGAGGGGCTCGTATGCACGGCGGCCGCTGCGCGGGCGAAGTGCAGGGCGTTAGCTAGAGCCACGAAGGCTTCGAGTTCGTAGAAGTCCATGAGGGCGATACTATCGACAGAATGCTTACTTGTCAATAATACATTGATATTGTTTCACTTTACGCATTTCTATATCTACGGTATACAGGATACCCAAGACGACACCAAGCACCGATGAACGAGGAGACTATGATGAACTACTTCAACGCCCTGCCCTTCCGCGAGGCCCTGACCCAGCTCGGGACCTGCCGATTCATGGATCGCTCCGAGCTCCTGGACGGCGTAGAGGCCCTCCGGGGAAAGAAGATCGTCATCGTAGGATGCGGCGCCCAGGGCCTGAACCAGGGCCTGAACCTGCGGGATTCAGGGCTCGACGTGAGCTACGCCCTCCGCGACGAGGCGATGAGCGAGAAGCGCCCCTCCTGGAAGAGCGCCATAGAGAACGGCTTCAAGGTAGGCAACTACGAGGAGCTCATACCGACCGCCGACGTCGTAGGCAACCTGACGCCGGACAAGCAGCACGCCTCCGTCATCCAGGCCATAGTCCCCAAGATGAAGCGCGGAGCCTCGCTCTGGTACTCCCACGGCTTCAATATCGTGGAAGAGGGCATGAAGATACGCAAGGACGTCACCGTGGTGATGATGGCGCCCAAGGGGCCGGGGACCGAGGTCAGGACGGAGTACGTCAGGGGCTTCGGCGTGCCTACGCTGATAGCCGTCCACCCGGAGAACGATCCCGACGGCTCAGGCTGGGCGATAGCCAAGGCGCTGGCCTGCGGCACGGGCGCGGACAGGGCCGGCGTGCTGGCCTCCAGCTTCGTGGCCGAGGTAAAGAGCGACCTCATGGGCGAGCAGACCATCCTATGCGGCCTCCTCCAGTCGGGCAGCCTGCTATGCTTCGACAAGATGACCGACAGCGGCGTCAACCCCGCGTGGGCCGCGAAGTTCGTGCAGTACGGCTGGGAGCGCATCACCGAGGCCCTCAAGTTCGGCGGCATCACCGGCATGATGGACAGGCTGTCCAACCCCGCCAAGATCAAGGCCGCCGAGCTGTCCGACGAGCTCAAGTCGATGATGGCGCCCCTGTTCCGCAAGCATCAGGACGACATCCTATCGGGCAAGTTCAGCGCTACGATGATGAAGGACTGGAAGGACGGCGACCGCGAGCTCCTGGCCTGGCGCGAGGCGACCGGGCGGACGGCCTTCGAGACCACGAGCCCGGCCAGCGAGGAGATCCGGGACCAGGAGTACTTCGACAAGGGCATCCTGATGGTCGCCTTCGTCAAGGCGGGGGTGGAGCTGGCCTTCGAGACCATGGTCTCCTCGGGCATCAAGGCGGAGAGCGCCTATTACGAGTCGCTCCACGAGGTGCCGCTGATAGCCAACCTGATATCGCGAAAGAAGCTGTACGAGATGAACAAGGTGATATCCGATACCGCCGAGTACGGATGCTACCTCTTCGATAACACCTGCCGCCCCATGCTGGAGGGCTTCATGCGGCTCGTCGGCACCGACGTCATAGGCAAGGGCCTGTCGGCGGAGGACGCGCTCGTCTCCAATAGGGAGCTCGTGCGCGTCAACGAGGCGATCAGGAACCATCCGGTGGAGGAGGTCGGGCGGACGCTACGGGCGTATATGACGGCGATGAGGCCCGCGCTGGCGGGCTAGGATATCGGGCTCGATACGGCGTCGCCCGCGCTTGGTAGGCGGCTTGGCTAGGGGCGCGGCGCTTCGCGAGCGCGGGGCATCGGGGGAGAACGCGACGCTACGCGCGCGGGGTGGAAGGCGCGCGGGCCTAGGCGAGGATTTCCTTGACGCGGCCGACGAGGCCGGACTCGAGGCGTACCTTGACGCCGCGCGGGTGCGTCGGCGAGTTGGTCAGGATGTCGCGGACGACGCCCTCGGTGAGGCGGCCGGTGCGCTGGTCCTCCTTCAGGACTATCGAGACCCTCGCGCCGGGCCGTATAGAGCTTCTGTTCGTTCCGTCCATGCTTAGGTCCTCCTCGATCTAGGGCCGTAGTCATGGTATCCTCTATGCGCGATGAACGACTACTACAGGCTCCGCGTGAACGCGGTCATGGACTATATAGACGCGCACCTCGACGAGGAGCTCGGGCTCGAGACGCTGGCCGGCGTCGCGAACTTCTCGAAGTACCATTTCCACAGGATCTGGAAGGGAGTCGTCGGGGAGACGCTGAACCGCTACGTGAACCGGATCAGGCTCGAGAAGGCCCGACGTCGTATCGTCTCGAGGCCGGACCTCACCATCACGGACGTGGCGTACTCGCTCGGCTTCAGTTCCAGCGCCAACTTCGCGAGGGACTTCTCGGCGCGCTTCGGGGAGCCGCCGTCCTCCGGCAAGGGAGCCCGCCGCGGAGGGATCGGGGGCAGGGTCCTCGAGTCTCCGATATACCTCGGCATCGAGACGCTGGAGCCTATACCCGTGATCTACGCCAGGGTCGATACCGGATACGATACCGGCAAGATAGCCGCGGCGTTCGGGTCCCTATACGCGTTCGCCTTGGGCGAGGGGCTCGCGCGACGGGAATCGAGGAGCATCGGCATCGGCTACGACGATCCCGAGTACACGCCGCCGGATAGATGCCGCTACGACGCCTGCCTCGAGGTACCCGCCGGGTACGAGCCCGGCCCCGGTCGCCCATTTAACCTAAAGGCCATAGCGGGGGGCGCCTACGCGACCTTCGGCTACTCTGGCCGAGCCGAGGGATTCGCCGGGGCCTGGGATTCTATCTTCCGCGACTGGGCCGTCGAGGGGGACGCCGTCCTCGATGACAGGCCGCACATAGAACTGTACCTTCCCTCGGAGCGCTACCTGGAGGGCCTCTACGAGACGCGGCTCTGCCTGCCCGTCCTGCTCCCGCCGATAGAAAAATAAGCAATATCCGAAAAGCCCGGCCGCCGCCATACGCGGTATGATCCGATCGCGCTCAGGCGCAGGAGGGATAGGCATATGGGGATATACATACTTCTCGTCACCGCGGCGCTCGCCGCGGTAGCGACGCTCGCCGCGGCCCGATACGGCGCGTTCCTGAGGGTAACGCCTACGCTATCCGAGGAGGGCGGAGAGAGGCTCGTCTACGAGGAGCTCAGGGGCGACTACCGCCTGAGCGGCCCGGCCATGGACAGGGTCTACTACTCGCTCCTCAACGAGCGAGCGATCGAGACGTTCCTGGGCTTCGGCCTCTACTACGACGATCCGAGGCGGACGCCCAAGGCCGAGCTCCGGTCCGAGGCCGGATGCGTCATAGAGGACCCCGACAGGACGCGCGCCTCGGAGCTCGGGCCGGGCTTCCTGCAGAGGGATTTCCCCCGCGGGACCTACGCGACGGCGGAGTTCCCGTTCAGGGGCAAGGCCTCGATCATGCTCGGCATCCTCAAGGTCTATCCGGCCCTCGCGGCGGCGGCGACGGCGGCCGGATACGGCCCGGGGGGCTTCATCATGGAGCGCTACGACGTACCGGGCAAGCGCATCCTGTATCGAAAGCAACTGCTGGGCGAGACGCGGCCCTAGTCGGGCCCCGGGCCTGGGCGAAGCGGGCCTAGGCGTACGGGCCTAGGCGTAGCGCTCTACGCTCAGCTCGGCCCGGGCCTCCTGCACGAGGCGGTAGGCGCGCGCGGCGACGCGCA